>JBARDR010000749.1:0-3044 GCA_049795335.1 Gelidibacter sp.
GGATGCACCGTTGGTTGAAGGTGAGGATTCAAACTTGTATGACGTATTACGTTCTGGAGAATCTCCAAATCCTGACAAGGATTTGTTGCATGAATCTTTACGTACCGAAATCGAGCGTGCGTTAGAAACCTTAACCCCTCGTGAAGCGGATGTCATCCGTTTGTATTTTGGTTTAGGAGATCAACATCCAATGACATTAGAAGAAATCGGAGAAACGTTTGATTTAACGCGTGAACGTGTGCGTCAAATTAAAGAAAAAGCAATTCGTAGGCTGAAACACACCTCGCGAAGCAAAATATTAAAAACCTACCTAGGGTAGGTTTAAATTCCACATTTAAAGCGCCAAATTCCAAACGATCATTTTGGAACATGGGCCTTAAATCCAGAAACTTCGGGAGGAATTTATACGCAACAAACAGTTAGTGATTCCCGCTTTCGCGGGAATTTTACTGTTCGTTTTTTGATTGATGAAAGAACCCTCGGCTGATTACCGGGGGTTCATTTTTTCCATTGAAATTGAAATTGAAATTGAAAATGAAGTTGCTTCCCCGTCCGCAGCTTTTGGGAAGGCGGGAGAACTGAATAATGTGATTCCGCCCACATCGGAACGACAAATACATTCATTATATCTGAATACTGAACATTGAATACTAAAAACTTTGACTGCCCGCTGAAGACTGAAGACTGCCGACTATTTTTACTTATATTTGCAAAACATTTCAAAACAATAACAACACAACAAATATGTCCTCAAAACTCATTGCCCCATCAATTTTAGCAGCCGATTTTGCCAACCTTCAACGTGATATCGAAATGGTCAACAATAGTGACGCCGATTGGTTTCATATTGACGTTATGGACGGCCACTTTGTACCAAACATCTCTTACGGAATGCCAGTCATTGCGGCCATTAAAAAACATGCCACAAAACCTTTGGATGTGCATTTAATGATTGAAAAGCCAGAACGCTTTATTGAGGAATTCGCTAAGGTTGGTGCGGACATTATTACGGTGCATTATGAATCAACGGTTCATTTACACCGAACGTTAAGACAAATTAAAGATGCTGGTTGTAAAGCTGGTGTGGTACTTAATATCACCACGCCTCTTATAGTTTTAGAAGATATTCTACCCGAATGCCATATGGTATTATTAATGTCGATAAACCCTGGCTTTGGAGGTCAGAAATTTGAAGAGGTCACTTATAAACGCATTAAGAACTTACGCAAAATGATCGATGAACAAGGTTTAGATACGCGAATTGAAATTGATGGTGGTGTCACTGATCAAAACATCCAAAAATTAGTGGAAGCTGGTGCAGATGTATTTGTGGCAGGAAGCCATGTATTTAACAGCGACAATCCAACGGCGACTATTAAAAGGTTGAGAGACTTGGCCAATTCGTAGTTGAAGACAGTTAAACAAGCATTGTATTTTTAGACACGAATTTCACTAATTAGCACTGAAAAACGAGGTTATTCTATTAATACTCTATAGAATATAGGTCATAACAATGGCACAACGGCAACACTTCCTATACTGCTGTTTATATGTTGGGCTGAAGCCCGTCCTTCTGCTGCACATGCTTACCCCGAGCTAAAGCTCAGGGTTATTGGTGATAACACACATGTTCCGCCATAGATGGCAGTGTTACAGATCAAGACCTCGAGAAATTAATGGAAGCAGGTACAGACGTATTTGTAGCAGGATGTCATGTATTTAACAGCGACAATGCAACGGCTACTATTAAAAGGTTGAGAGACTTGGCAAATTCGTAGTTGAAGGCAGTTAAACAAACAGTATATTTCTAGACACGAATTTCACTAATTAGCACTAATAAATAAGTCTATCTCATTAAAATTTTATAAATCAAACTCACTTGCAATTACACGTAGGAATCAATCTAAATGTTTTGATCAAGATTCAATGATTTTCGATTAAAAAAATAGTTTATTCTCACAACTCAAAAGAAGAAAGGACATTAACCATTAGACGAATAAAACAGCCGAACAGTTTGAAATAATTTTCCAAAATTGATCGGCTTACCTTCTAAGTATTCTTTAGTTTATAAGTAGAATCGCAATCTTTTGGGGATTTCACACAATGTAATGGTTCCAGCTTTTAATTCAAAAGGAATGATGCATTGTTATACAAACCAAGCCCTCTATTGAGCTGTCCTAGTTCGCCTTGTCATTCATTGTCTCTACGCTCTGCTACCTACCCTCTATTTTCTACAAATAAATAATCAAAAATTTAATCAAATCTGTGGTGGTCACAATCCCCACTAGTTCACCGTCATCAACTACGGGCAAAGCGTGAAATTCTTTTTTTGCCAAAATTTGCGCGACTTCCTTTATGCTAGTCGTTGAAGATACTGAGATCACATTTTTGGCCATCACTTGTTCTATGGTAAACATATTATAGACCAAGCTTTCAATTTCCCCATCATCATCAACCGCATCGACAAAGCTAATCCGTAATAAATCGGTGTAGCTCAACATCCCAATAATGGATTTCCCATCCACCACGGGAATATGTCTGATCTTATGTTTTTTAAACAGGTGTTCTGCCTTCTCAAGATCATCATCTTTTTTGAGTTTGATGATTTTAGTAGACATTATTCCAGATACAAGTTGTATATTTTTCATGGCTTTCAGTTTTATAATTCATTGATAAATGTATCGTATTATTGTGAAGTAGGGAATGATATATGTCAGGTTTCGAGGGGATAGTGAGGTGTGAGGGATTAGGGATGAGGCAGCAGGAATTAGTGATCAGGGAAGTTCAATGGTACTTAAGAGCAGTCAGAATTAATATCCACGAATAACTACCTAGTGTGCTGGAATCGGGTTTCATCATCATAAAAGATATAACACAAAGTTGCGCGAAGGGAGCACAAAGCGCCACAAAGGACATCGTTACTAGATTTAATTACAAATTAATTAACTCATACACGAGACATTTATAAAAAAAATCCGATCCAAACCTAAAGTTTGAACCGGACATATATTCCTATAATGGTGTATTAATCTTCGCTGCTATAA
>JBARDR010000750.1:0-1902 GCA_049795335.1 Gelidibacter sp.
AAGTAGGAGATCGAATCGAAGTTTCCATTAAGGGCGAAAAAAGACAGTTCTCACTAAAACTTTTTAAGGAAATCCCAATAGGAATTCTGGGTTTGCCAAAAGGATTGACAGAAACGGCAGGCATCGATTTTCCTTTCGAAACCACGATAAAACGGATGAGTCATGAATGAAACATTTAAATTAACGCTAATTGCGATTGCAATTCTTTTGGTGCTTGTGAGCATCGCAGCTGGTCTGATCTGGGTAGAGCGAAGAATGCTTGCGGCCTGGCAGGATCGGTATGGCCCAAATCGAGTTGGCCCTTTTGGACTGCTTCAGGTTTTGGCCGACATGATTAAATTGTTTTTTAAAGAAGACTGGATTCCGCCATTTGCTAATAAAATCGTATTTGTTCTGGCGCCGACTATTGTGATGGTAACGATCTTGCTCAGTTTTGCAGTCATTCCATTTGCACCTGGAATTTTGGTGGCCGATCTTAATATTGGCGTGCTCTTTTTCTTGGCCATGTCATCATTAGGGGCGTACAGTGTGGTTTTGGGCGGTTGGGCATCCAATAATAAATATTCACTTTTAGGTGGCGTTCGAGGCTCGGCCCAAATGATTTCTTATGAAGTATTTATGGGACTTTCCCTAATGGGCGTTGTTATTATGGCCGGTTCATTCAACATGACCGATATCGTATTGGCACAGCAAAAACTATGGTTTTTCATTCCTCAATTTTTAGGGTTTATCATCTTTTTTATCGCTGGCATCGCTGAGACGCATCGACTTCCTTTCGATTTGCCTGAAGCAGAAAACGAATTGATTGCAGGCTACCATACAGAATATTCTGGGATGAAATTTGGGATGTTCTTTGTAGGAGAATATCTCGGCATTACATTGATTTCTGCACTCATTACGACCCTGTTTTTTGGAGGATGGTTGGGCTTTGGTTTTCTGCCTCCGGTGGTTTGGTTTTTGATTAAAATGTTCGTGTTCATTCTGTTTTTTATTTTGTTGCGAGCATCATTGCCCAGACCGAGATATGATCAGTTAATGACTGTGGGATGGAAGATACTTTTGCCACTTTCACTTTTGAATCTGTTGGTAACTGGCGCGTTTGTACTGTATTTTAATTCATAATGGATTTTGGATCACGTAAAAAGATAATCTCATGTTCAGCATTATAAGATCAATTTGGTTGACGTTTCTACATATATTCCATAAACGAGTGACAATTGAGTATCCCGAGAAAAAAGCATATTTAGCAGCACGATGGCGAGGCAGAATTATACTTTCTCGTGACCCAGATGGGATGGAGCGCTGCGTGGGGTGTTACTTATGTGCAGCTGCCTGTCCTGTAGATTGTATTTCACTTCAGGCCACAGAAGACGAAGAGGGAAGAAGGTATCCTGAGTTTTTCCGTATCAATTTCTCGCGGTGCATCTTTTGCGGCTATTGTGAAGATGCCTGTCCTACGTATGCAATACAATTAATTCCTGATTTTGAAATGGCCGAATATGACCGTGAGAATCTGGTTTATGAAAAAGAGGATTTGCTGATCATGGGGCAAGGAAAATATCATGGCTATAATTATTACAAACATGCGGGGGTTGCTGTTGGGGTTAAAGAAAAAGGAGAAGGGGAACAAGAAGATCAACCTATAGATGTGAGAAGGCTTATGCCGTAAAAAATCAATAATAACATGGAAATATTCTTTTACATAGCGGGTGTTTTGGCCATTCTTTCCACACTAATGGTCGTTGTGACAAAAAATGCGGTACATGCCTTATTGTATTTCATTGTATCGCTTTTATCGGTTTCGGTGATTTTTTTCATTTTGGGCGCCCCTTTTATCGCGGCTTTAGAGGTAATCATTTATGCTGGTGCCATAATGGTGTTGTTTGTTTTCGTGATTATGAT
>JBARDR010000751.1:0-15797 GCA_049795335.1 Gelidibacter sp.
CACGTATGGCGCGGATGCTACGCGTTGGTATATGATTTCTAACGCCAATCCTTGGGATAATCTAAAGTTTGACTTGGAAGGCGTTGAAGAAGTGAAACGGAAGTTTTTCGGAACACTTTACAATACCTATTCGTTCTTTACATTATACACCAATTTAGATAACTTTAATTATTCTGAAGCTGAAATACCTTTGGAAAATCGACCGGAAATCGACCGTTGGATTTTATCCGAATTACACACCTTAATTCAAAGGGTAGATGAGTATTATGCCGATTATGAGCCAACCAAAGCGGCGCGTGCCATATCCGATTTTACTCAGGATCATTTGAGTAACTGGTATGTGCGTTTGAGCAGAAGACGTTTCTGGAAAGGCGATTATCAGCAAGATAAAATTTCGGCTTATCAAACTTTGTACACTTGTATGTTAACCATAGCAAAATTGGGCGCACCAATTGCCCCTTTCTATATGGATAAACTTTATTTGGATTTGAATGCCGTTACCAAGAAAGAAGCTTTTGAAAGTGTACATTTGTCCGATTTCCCTGTTTTTGATGAAAGCATTATTGATAAGGAATTGGAGCGCAAAATGGAAGCCGCTCAGACCATCTCATCTTTAGTGTTATCGTTAAGAGCTAAAGAGAAAATTAAGGTACGTCAGCCCCTACAAAAAATCATGATACCTGTTTTAAATGAAGAGCAGAAAAATGAGATAATGGCCGTGGCAGATTTAATAAAATCTGAGGTTAATGTCAAGCAAATAGAGGTGTTGGAGGATGCTTCTGATATTTTGGTAAAACAAATTAAGCCTAACTTTAAAGTGCTTGGACCACGCTTTGGTCAAGACATGAAAGCCGTGGCGCAATTGATTGGTGACTTTGAAGCAAAAGATATCAAGCAAATTGAACAAAACGGTACCTTAGATGTTGAAGTTAATGGAAAAAGTATTACTTTGGAACTTTCAGATGTAGAGATTACCTCTCAAGACATTGAAGGCTGGCTCGTGGCAAGTTCTGGAGCGCTAACAGTAGCTTTGGACGTGACGATTTCTGAAGAATTGAAAAGTGAAGGGGTTGCAAGAGAATTAGTAAACCGCATTCAAAATTTAAGAAAGGATTCCGGTTATGAGCTTACTGATAGGATTGTGGTTCACTTCCAAAAAGATGAACAAATTATTAACGCAATAAACAAGAATTTAGATTATTTAAAAACCGAGACCTTAACCGAAGAGTTGAAGATTTTAGAACACTTAGATAATGGTATAGAAATTGCCTTTGATGACGTAAATACCAAGCTGTTTATTCAAAAATTTTAAAATTATGACCCAAGACACAAATATTCGATATCCAGACAAAGATTTAGCTGAGTTTAAAGAAATCATTCAGGAAAAAATAAAAAAAGCAATTCATGATTTAGATCTTATCAAAAGTGCCTATATGAATGACCTTAATAACGGTACTGATGATACATCACCTACCTTTAAGGCTTTTGAAGAAGGCAGTGAAACGATGAGTAAAGAGGCGAACGCGCAATTGGCAATCCGTCAGGAGAAGTTTATTCGAGATCTTAAAAACGCTTTGATACGCATTGAAAACAAAACTTTTGGGGTTTGTAGAGTGACCGGTAAATTGATCGGGAAAGAGCGCTTAAAACTCGTGCCTCATGCTACTTTGAGTATTGAAGCTAAAAACATGCAACAATAAAAATAAATCGAAGTATTTATAAATTTAAAAACGTCTTGCTTTTGCAGGACGTTTTTGTTTGAATACTTTATCAGTAAATACTTCTACTGTTCAAACTAAATTAGCCTGATTTAGTCTCTTTTATTCCTGTTGAATTTTAATGTTATCTATAAGGATAGCGTCTTCATCTTTTTGTTTTTCAGATGTTTATCGAATGTATGATTTGTTCTGTTTTTTTAATCTTATCGCTGATGTTTTAACTCACCCCCATCTGAGTCTTGGTTCTTAGGGCGAAGCGGGGCATAAATCTATTCTTTGAAATTATTGAATAATTAACGGTATTTTTGTCCTTAGCCAAGTTTAAAAGATGTCCCTAAAAAAAGCAACCCTATTAATCATCATCATCTTGTTGATTGACCAATTAAGTAAGTTTTATATTAAAACCCAGTTTTCTTTACATCACAGAATTGAAGTTTTTAACTGGTTTCAAATCTTGTTTGTTGAAAACGATGGCATGGCTTGGGGCACCAAACTCAGCGACATAATAACGGGTATCTCCGATAGGACGGCCAAATTGGCGCTTACAATTTTCCGTATCGTCGCGGTCATTGGTATTGGTTATTGGTTGGTAAACTCAATCAAAAAGGAGGGGTCCAAAATTCTTATTGTAGCCATTGCGCTGATCTTTTCTGGTGCTTTAGGTAATATTATAGACTCTGTGTTTTATGGCCTCATATTTACTGACAGCTATAGTCAAGTTGCAATTTTTTTGCCTGAAATAGGTTATGATACTGTGTTTCATGGCAAGGTGGTTGACATGTTGCATTTCCCTATCTGGAAAGGTGTTTTGCCCAGTTGGATTCCGATTTTTGGAGGAGATTATTTCACCTTTTTTGAGCCTGTATTCAATGTGGCCGATATGGCCATTAGTACAGGCATCGGGATGTTGATCGTTTTCAATAAAAAAGCTTTTCATGAGCATGATGAAGAGGCTGTTGCCGAAGCTAAGTCTATAGAAAACGACTAGTTTTTATGGAGAATTGCGCATTAATCTAAAATGACATGCGTTGGTTATTTCTAATTCTTTCGCATATGAGGTGCATTGAGATTAAGCAGTGGGCATGAAAATATTTTCCGGCTCCTCGATATGTGTCGGTTTAATCAAGTAGTCTTTTATGTTTGATGGTTTTTGCACAATTCACGTGGTATAATAACTTTTTTGAGAAATCAGATTATCATCATCAATAATACAAGCGAGGGAGGTTGTATTTTTCATTTTTTAAAAGCGTATTTTGAATGTTGTACCGTGGTCCAATATGCTTTCGACAAAAATTTCGCCATTTAAGGACTCTATCTGGTTTTTTGTGATGAATAACCCGATACCAACAGCATCTTCATTGCGGTGGAACGTTTTGTACATCCCAAAAAGATTTTTGCCATATTTTTCGAGGTCAATTCCCATGCCGTTATCACTGATTTCAAGAATGGTTTTACCATCTTCCATATAGGTTCGAATCGCGATAATGGCAGTTCGGTCTTGTTGACTGTATTTTATACCATTGGTGATCAAATTCAAAAAGATACTTTCCAGATAAGCTGGGATGTAATTGATGCTTTTGACTTGGTTAAAATCTGAGTGAATAGTAACGTCTTTCTTAATAATGAGACTGATGATCGATTTTAGCACCAAATCCAACGCATCCTGAAAATTGACATTGACCTTATTTTGATCGGTTCGCGTTTGAATGGTTACCACGTCGTTGAGATGTTCTATGGTTGCATTTAAACTCTCAGAAACGTCTTTGATACTCGCAAGGAGTTCCTGTTTTTCAGTTTTGTCAGTTGTTTCTTCAATTAATTCCATGATGAGCGAAAGATTGCTCGTATGTGATCTCAAATTATGAGAAACGATATGGGCGAAATTGAAAAGTCGTTTGTTCTGTGACGAAATGATTTCTGCGGTTTTTTGAAGGCTGAGTTCTTTGAGTTTGTTATCGTCAATATCCTGAAAAACACCACGAAGTCCGACAATTTCATTTTGGTCATTATAGACGGGTTTGCCAATAGCCTTTACCCAAAATTCACGTTGGTGGGCGGTGAGCGTTTTTATTTCTGTAGTGAAAGATTTGCCATGTGCTGCACATTGCTGAAACAATTGGTGAGCAAGATCCAAATGGTCTTTGGCAATATAGCTGGCGGCGAATTTAAAGGATGGAATGTAATCTTCGGGATATTCGAAAATACGTCTGGTTTCTTGGTCCCAATAAGTTCGCTTTTTTATAAAATCAACATACCAACTTCCTGTGGAATTCATTTCAGCAGTTTCACGATAAAAAAAGTTATCATCTTTTACGTGAGCGTCAGGTTTTATCTTGACAGGAATAAACGAAATGATTTTCGAATTGGAATAGCCATTTTTTTGCGACAATTTGAGCGCTGACTTGCATTTGAACTCCTTCAGGATCCCCTTTTTGCATCTGAGTGTTAGAGTCTGTTCAAAATCTTCGCCATCATTTAATAACCGGAAATAGTTGTTCCTAAAAATGTCACGCTGTCCTGCTTCCAATACCGTATAGAGGAAATAGTTTAAATCGATATGTACATCTTCTACAGAGCATCCAATGATATCAAGAAAGGAAGCGGACCAACTTATTTGATTGTCATTTATTTTCCAATAGCCGACATTAGGGTCGAGGATGACATCTTGAAATATTTGCTCTTTTTGCATGGTAAATGGGATAGGTGGGGAAATCCAAAGATCAAAAGTAGTGCTTTTTCGCAACTAAACGTATAAAGAGGTATTTAATCGATTTTATTAAAAGCGATAATGCTATTTGGAGTCACACAATAATTCAAGGCAATATCCCCCGAATGCACATCTTTAAATTCATCTTCAGCTTCAAAAAAAGAGAGACCTATTTTCAAGGTTTCTGGGCGGCATTCGGATAAGAATTTATCATAAAAGCCTTTGCCGTAACCAACGCGATGTCCTTTTTGGTCGAAGGCTAAAAGTGGCACAAAAACCACATCAATTTTATCAGTAGTGACTTCAATCCCGTCAACGGGTTCAGGAATATTCCAAGCATTTTTCTTGATGATGGTCGTGTCCAATAACAGATAGTGAATCATTTTTAAACTTTCAAAATCAGTTTTCGAAATGACAATGTTCTTATCTTTTCCAGATAAAATATTTAGGATATAGTCCGTATTGATCTCTTTATGCTCTGTAATACTTAAAAATATATGGTAAAAGGAAGCATTCCAAATAGGGAGTCGCAGCAATTGATTGGAAATGTCCAAACTATAGGTTTCAATCGCCTCAGGGGAAAGTTCCTGTCTTTTTTGTTTATAGAGTCGTCTTAATTCTGATTTAGTCATATCGTAAAAATACTATTTTTTAGGTATTAATAATCATATCATCATCTTTTGTGAATTTGATATAAAACCATTCGTTGTGGGAATAATTAGTTTAAAATCATTAATCAATTTTAGGATGTTTTTTGGAGATAATTCAAAAATGTAATCCTGAAGATGTACCAATAGTTGATGAGGGATATCATTCAACTAAAGTATATCTTGACGAGCAATTGCAGGATTTGGATGTCGAGTCAGCGGATTTTTTGACTATTGATGAAGTGGACATGCTGTTAGAAAAAGCTTAGTCTAAACATGCAAGTTGAAATTCTAAAAATTTTAAGGGATTAAGCCTAAACAAAAAGTGATAGAAGTTTTCGGTATCATTAAATATGAAGAAAAGATTTAAGCTCTAACCTGCTTCGTAATATGAAATAAGGCATCGCCTTGATACACCAATGAGGCCTCATTCACATTAATGATATAACCTTCGATGGTCGATTTTACTTCGTGAAAAATTTTACCATAAGGATCCGTGATTTGACCCAAAACATCATCAACGTTGACCTTTGTATTTATTGTTACTGTGGATTTAAACATCCCTGATTGTCGAGCTCTTATCCACTTGCTGTCTTCAATAAATACCGTAGGCCTTTTGGGTGCTGAACAGGCAATCCGGTGGTGTAACATGCCATAATGCGCCAAAATTCGTTTGACACCTTCAACGCCAACTTTTGAAATTGTATTATCTACATAAAACGATTTTCCGCCTTCATAAAGTAAAATAGGTTTTCCTAATTGATAACAGGCATTTCTAAACGATTGTGCAATGTGATTCGAATAAAGCACAAACGGAGCGCCAAAAACTCGTGCCAATTCATCCAATTCCGGCTGGTCTTTAATTATCCTTATCTGCGCAGCATTAAACCGGCTGGCGCCTCCTGTATGGAAATCGATAATCAAGTCCACATCTGGGATAATCTCATGCATGAGTCTGTGCGCCACTCTGCTTGCCAAAGACCCATTGGACGATCCTGGAAACATCCGGTTCAGGTCACGACCATCAGGGAAGGCGCGGGTGCTATTTAAGAATCCAAAAATATTCAAAATGGGCATGCAAATAATAGTGCCGCGTTTTGGACGGTTAATTTTTCTTGTGATAAGTTGCCGTACGATATCCACGCCATTGATTTCATCGCCATGAATGCCTGCCGTAAACAGAATAGTTGGTCCTGGAATTTTGGCACGTTCAATAATAATGGGGATCTCTATTTTTGTACCGGTGTGGAGCTTTGCAATATTAAAATTGATTTCCCGTGAGGCGCCTAGTGGAATCTCTTCACCTAAAATAGTGATCGTGTTTTTATTAAATTGAGGCATGAATAGGGTTAAACGTTTCGTTCAATATATCTGATGATGCTTTTTGCAATGTCTTTTTTAGTCGCCGCTTCAATACCTTCAAGGCCTGGCGAAGAATTAACTTCTAAAATTAAAGGGCCACGTGACGATTGCAACATGTCCACACCACAAACACCTAAGCCTAATACTTTTGCGGCTTTTAACGCAGCATTTTCCTCTTCATCTGTAAGTTGGATGATTTCTGCAGTACCACCTCTGTGAAGGTTGGATCTAAATTCACCTTCTTTTCCTTGACGTTTCATGGCGCCTACAATGTTTCCATCCACAATAAAAGCTCGGATATCTGCACCTTTGGCTTCCTTGATAAACTCTTGAATAATCACACGTGCTTGCAACCCGTGAAAAGCCTCAATGACCGATTCTGCGGCATTGTTAGTTTCTGCTAAAACAACCCCTAATCCTTGCGTGCCCTCTAAAAGTTTGATGACCAATGGCGCACCACCTACAGAAGCAATGACTTCAGAAGCATCTTTGGTGTAATTTGAAAAAACAGTTTTTGGCATTCCCAAACCAGCGCGCGAAAGAACTTGAAGACTTCTCAGTTTGTCTCGAGATCTTACCAAAGCCTGAGATTCCACTACTGAAAACACCTTCATCATTTCAAACTGTCGTACTACTGCAGTTCCATAAAAGGTTACCGAAGCACCAATACGCGGAATTATAGCATCGATGTTTTCTATAAGGCGGCCTTTATATAAAATGGCAGGATTCTTTTTTTCAATAATAATATCACATTTCAAAGGGTCGATCACTTCACAGTGATGCTTGCGTTGTCTGGCAGCTTCTACCAAGCGTTGTGTAGAATATAGATGAGGGTTTCTGGATAATATAATAATGTTCATTGAGCTCGTTTTGCTTTAAAGTTTGGGTGTATGAAATTAGTGTGATTGGGTAAAAGTGTTGCCGAATGCTTATTTATTTTTCTTGTTATAAGATAAGTCTTTTTGAGTAACATCTACTATGAATTTTTTGGATATAAACTTTCGACCTATCAAAACGGGGAATCTCATATCTTCCCGTGTACTCAACGTAAGTGAAATATTATATTTTTTATCGAATAAAATAATTTGTGTCTTAATCTTATATCGTTTTTCGACCAGTCCATTACTGCTTTTAACTTTTGCAAATGTATAGTCTTTAAATCTAAATTCCTTACCATTATAACGTGGGTGGTCTTTATCGTAAAACAAACAGACCAACTCATCATTCTCTACCAAAACTTTATGACAATGCATGGATGAGGTATAAGCGCCAGTATCTATTTTGATGTCAATATCAAAAAGGTCAAGCGATGGGAAATCAGCCTTATCAATTCTGCCAATAATTTTTTTGGGCATTTTTATAAATTCTAAATTGCTTCGCAAGGTAATAAAAAATCAGACTTTTATTGAAAGTCTTAAATTGCTTTCCATTGAAAAGATTTGAAGATATAGTATCTTTGATCTATGAGTAAGCCTACCTTAGAAATTCAACTACAAACATTGCCTAATCAGCCTGGAGTTTATCAGTATTTTGATGCTGATGATAAGATTTTATATGTAGGTAAAGCCAAAGATTTAAAAAAACGCGTCAGCTCTTATTTTACTAAGAAACATGAGCATGGCAAAACCCGAGTTTTGGTCCGAAAGATTGTCTCTATAAAGCATATTGTAGTGGAGACGGAAACCGATGCCTTGCTTTTGGAAAACAATCTGATAAAAACCTATCAACCACGTTACAATATTTTATTAAAAGATGACAAATCTTATCCATGGATCTGTATCAAGAATGAAAGATTCCCAAAAGTATTTTCTACCCGTCGGGTTATAAAGGATGGATCCGAATATTTTGGACCTTATACGAGCATGAAAACGGTACACACGCTTTTAGATTTAATTCGTGGGTTGTATCCCATGCGTACCTGTTCTTTGGATTTGTCGCCAGAGAAAATTAATGCGGGAAAATACAGAGTGTGTTTGGAATACCATTTAGGAAATTGCAAAGGTCCCTGCGAAGGCTTGCAAAGCGAGGCCTCCTATGATTTGCAAGTAGAGGCCATTCGAGCGATTTTAAAAGGAAATTTTAAAGCTTCTTTGCAACAGTTCAGAGAGCAAATGAAAGTCCATGCCCAGGTTATGGAGTTTGAAGATGCACAACGCATCAAGGAGAAAATAGATATACTTGAGAATTATCAGGCAAAATCCACTGTGGTCAATCCGAAAATTAGCAATGTCGATGTGTTTTCTATTATATCTGATGAAGGTTATGGTTATGTCAATTTTTTGCAATTGTCTTACGGATCCATCATCCGCAGTCATACTTTGGAGATCAAAAAGAAATTGGATGAAACGGATGAAGAGCTCTTGTCTTTAGCGATTACCGAAATTCGACAGCGCTTCCATTCTCTGTCCAGAGAAATATATGTCCCTTTTCATTTAGATATGGGCGAAAACATTAAAGTTACGGTGCCTAAACTTGGCGATAAAAAAAGCATTCTTGATTTGTCAGAACGCAATGCCAAGTACTACCGAATGGAACGGTTCAAACAAGCTAAAATCGTGGACCCTGACCGCCACGCCAATAGAATTATGGCACAAATGAAAGTCGATTTACGACTGAGTGAAGAACCGCGCCATATTGAATGTTTTGATAACTCGAACATTCAAGGTACGAATCCTGTTGCTGCTTGTGTGGTATTTAAAAACGGAAAACCGAGTAAAAAGGATTACCGTCATTTTAATATCAAAACCGTTGAAGGTCCGGATGATTTCGCTTCCATGGAAGAAGTCGTATATAGGCGCTATAAGCGGTTGTTGCAAGAAGAGCAACCCTTGCCACAGCTTATAATTATTGATGGAGGCAAAGGTCAATTGTCTTCCGCTTTAAAAAGTTTGGAAGCTTTAAATTTAAGAGGGAAAATTGCCATTATCAGTATTGCTGAACGTTTGGAAGAATTATTTTATCCAGATGATCCAATTCCATTATATTTAGATAAAAAAAGCGAAACTTTAAAAGTCATTCAACAACTGCGTAACGAAGCGCACCGTTTTGGACTTGAGCACCACCGCAACCGACGCAGCAAAGGTGCTTTGACCACTGAACTGGATCTGATCCAAGGAATAGGCGAACAATCCATTGTAGAGTTGATGACCAAATTTAAAACGGTTAAACGCATCAGCAAAGCAAGTTTTGAAGAGTTGGAACCTGTTATAGGCGCATCGCGGGCCAATAAGATTCTCGATTTTTATAAAAATAAAATAGCACCAACATTAAATAGTTGATCCAAGTCATTAAGTCTTGGAAGTTGAAAACATCACGATTTGAAGAATAAAATCTACATAACGCTTCTTTTTTTATGCGCTTTCTTTATGATGAACGCCCAGGATAGTACGTCTCAAAAACATCCGAAAAACCCTAAAGTTGGTTTGGTGTTGAGTGGTGGGGGCGCGAAGGGTTTTGCACATATTGGTGTTTTAAAAGTGATCGATAGCCTGGACATTAAGATCGATTATATTGCAGGCACCAGCATGGGCGCCATTATTGGATCGCTGTATGCTTCTGGATATTCCGGAAAGCAACTGGACTCTATTTTTAGGGCGGTTAATTTTGAGGATGTCATTAATGACAACTTGCCAAGATCGGCTAAAACCTTCTACGAACGTGACAATTCTGAAAAGTATGCGGTAACCTTGCCCTTTAATAAGTTTAAGATTAATCTGCCTTCCGCATTGTCTCGAGGACAAAATGTGTTTAATTTACTATCCATATTAACGCTGCACGTTGCTGATATCACTGATTTTGATAAGTTGCCCATTCCATTCTTTTGTGTGGCCACTGATGTGGAAACCGGTAAGGCTGTCATCTTGGATCATGGCGATTTGGCTCAAGCTGTGACTGCAAGCGGTGCTTTTCCATCTCTGTTTCAACCTGTGGTCATTAATGATCGGGTCCTTATTGATGGTGGCGTCATCAATAACTATCCTATTGAGGAGCTTAAGGCCAAAGGTATGGATGTGATTATTGGGGTAGATGTCCAGCATGGGTTAGCAAAACGAGAAGATTTGAATTCAGCACCTTCCATTTTACTTCAAATCAATAACTATCGGACTATTAGTGATATGGTCAAAAAAGTGGAAGAAACGGATATTTACATCAAGCCAGATATTAAGGATTATACGGTAGTCTCCTTTAGCGAAGGCAAAAAAATAATTGAAAGTGGTGTTGTCGCAGCTCAAGAAAAGTTGGACGCCTTGAATCATCTTCCTAAATACAAAACAGTAAGACCATCCAACTTAAATCTCCGGGCTAAGGATAGCATTTCAATAAATGAGATCGTAGTTCATGGCAATAAAAGATATTCGCGTGCCTATATCATGGGAAAGCTTAAACTGATTCAAAAAGAAAAAGTAAGCTACTACGATTTTAATAGAGGCGTTAATAATTTGATCGCCACCAATAATTTTACCACGTTTCATTATGAATTTCGAAAGACCGATGCTCCACATGTTTTTGATTTAGTGGCTACGGTTAAAGAAAGTGAAATCACGAACTTTTTAAAACTTGGTTTGCATTATGATGATTTTTATAAAAGTGCAGCTTTGATAAACTTTACCAAAAAACGAGCGATTTTAGATGATGATGTTGCTTCTCTAGATTTGATTTTGGGCGACCAAGTGCGTTATAACTTTGAGTATTATATAGACAAAGGGTTTTATTGGAGTATTGGTTTACGATCGCGCTTTAACCAATTCAATAGAAATATTAATGCGCGCTTGTTTTTGGATGAGTTTGAGCAATCTATAGAAGGTTTAAATAAAATTGATATTGAACTTCAAGATCAGACCAACCAGTTTTATTTTCAAACCTTGTTTAGAAAGGACTTTTCATTGAGTTTGGGTACGGAACATAAACGTTTAAAAATTAAGTCAGAAACAGTGCTGGCCAATGTGTCCGGCGAGAAACGTATTTTTGAGAATACCGATTATTTAAGTGTTTTCGGTACTTTACGATTGGACACTTATGATAGTAAGTACTATCCCAAAAAAGGTGTTTATTTTAGTGGGGATTTTCATTTGTACTTACACGCTTCTCGATTTAATAAGGATTTCAAGGAATTTTCCATAGCTAAAGCAGATATTGGTTATGCATTTGGAATAACTGATAAGTTATCGGTAGATATTTTTGCCCAAGGCGGATTTAAAATTGGCGATAACAGCACCCAAACGCTTGACTTCGCGCTTGGAGGTTATGGTAACAATTTTATAAATAATTTTATTTCGTTTTATGGCTATGATTATGTGGCCCTCACGGGCGATAGTTTTGTAAAAACCACATTGAGTTTGGATTACGAATTATTTAAAAAGCATCACATTACGGCAGCTGCCAACTTTTCTAATATTGGCTATGGAATGTTTGAGAGCGGAAGTTGGTTTTCTGCCCCTGATTATTCCGGATATGCTTTAGGTTACGGGCTCGAAACCTTTTTAGGGCCTCTGGAAGTGAAATACACGTATTCTCCCGAACGAAGAAAAAGCATCTGGTTTGTTAATTTAGGGTTCTGGTTTTAGGAATTCCTGAGAAGGCAGGAAATAATTTGGTTCAGCCTAGCTAATCTTAGAGTTTAAAATGCTTCGAAAGGTTTTATTTCACAGAGATTACAATAAGTCACACCGATAACAGGCTTCCTAAATTTCTCATAGTTTAATAATGCAACATAGCATCTTCACCCCTCCTCGAGAATAAAGCATGAGCTATTTTGAATTTGATGGAACGCTGTTGACGCTGATTTCAACAGATTGTCACTGATTTTTTTGACACGGATGTCACGAATTATCACGGATTCTTTTAGCTTATTTCACAGAGTTACACAAAGGAATAATGACATGGAAAAAGCCGCAACTTAACACCTCACAACTTTACAACGAGCAACATAATTTAACAGTTCTCTCCAAATTTTTTCCTATATTTGTTTCATGACCACACATTTCTGGACCGATTTACTTTCCCATCTTAAATTCCTTATCAAAAGGAATCCAGAATAAATATGCCTTTTTGTGGCGTTCTCAATGAAACGAGAATAGCATTTATTTCCGTATCTTTATAGTGATAGTTTTTAACGTAATGCGATGGTTTTGAGTGGTGGTGCACTTGAAACTCATAACTCTGAACTCATAACTTATAATATGCCATTGTATCATAAACTCGGGAAGATTCCTCCTAAAAGACATACCCAGTTCCGTAAACCCGACGGCAGCTTATATGCTGAACAATTGTTCGGGACCGTAGGTTTTGATGGGATGTACACTAATTCCTATCACGAACAGCGTCCAACGCAAGTCAAGGAAATTAGGAAGCAATACAACGTTGCGCCAAAAATTGCCAAGGCAAACCACATTCAGTCCTATCGCTTCCGCGGATTTGAGGTCAAGCCAGAAAATGATTATCTGGAAAGCAGAAAAACAGTGTTGACAAATTCTGATTGCAGCATTATATTGGCCGCACCAAAACAGTCCACCAAAGATTATTTCTATAAAAACACTGATGCTGACGAATTGATTTTTATCCATAAAGGCACTGGTAAATTAAGAACGCATCTTGGCAATCTTGATTTTAATTATGGCGATTATCTGTTAGTGCCAAGAGGTGTCATCTATAAAATGGATTTTGAAACCGAAGACAATCGATTGTTCATTGTCGAGTCCCGGCGTCCAATTTACACGCCCAAACGTTATAGAAACTGGTTTGGACAATTATTGGAACACTCCCCATTTTGCGAACGTGATATCCGACGTCCGGAAGAATTGGAAACCAACGATGAAACGGGCGACTTCTTGATTAAAGTAAAAAAACAGGACGATATTTTTGAAATGGTCTATGCCTCGCATCCATTTGATGTGGTAGGATATGATGGTTACAATTATCCGTATGCCTTTTCCATTCACGATTTTGAACCGATCACTGGTCGCATTCATCAACCGCCACCGGTCCATCAAACTTTTGAAACTGATGCTTTTGTGGTGTGCAGTTTTGTACCGCGTTTGTACGATTACCATTCGTTGAGCATTCCTGCGCCTTACAATCACAGTAATATTGACAGTGATGAGGTGCTCTATTATGTGGATGGCGATTTTATGAGCCGAAATGATGTTGCGGCAGGACATATCTCATTACATCCAGCCGGAATTCCTCATGGGCCACACCCAGGAGCAACCGAGCGAAGTATCGGAAAAACAAAAACAGATGAACTCGCTGTAATGGTTGACACTTTTAAGCCTTTAAAAATCACAGAAGAGGCCTTAAAAATAGCGGATGAGGATTATTTCAAGTCATGGTTAGAACATTAATTCTTATTTGAAGCTAATCCTGCTTTCCGCTATATCTTTTTTGTGAAAAACAAAAAAGGATGCCGCTGCAAATGCAAAGCATTCAACGAAGTCAGAATTTAAATAATAAGCACTGAGTTAATCAGGGCTAAAAAAAGAACAAAGAGAATAGCGTTTTGGCTAATGATCTCAATTCTATATATAAATGAAATAAAAACACAAATTAAAAAGAACGTATATAATATGAATACAGACTATCTTAAAAGTCCATATTCTATATTCTATTGTCTTTTATCTAAAATTTAAAAAATGAGTAAAGACATTTCCTCCGTCGAATACGGACTAGAAAAAATATTTGAAGGCGCTGAAGATTTTTTGCCGCTTCTTGGAACAGATTACGTAGAGTTTTACGTCGGTAACGCCAAACAAGCCGCTCATTTTTATAAAACCGCTTTCGGATTCCAATCTTATGCCTACAAAGGTTTAGAAACGGGATCAAGAGATGTGGTGAGTTATGTGCTGAAGCAGGGTAAAGTCCGTTTAGTACTGACGTCGCCATTATATAGTAAATCGCCAATTAATGACCACATCGTCAAACATGGTGATGGAGTTAAAGTCATTGGACTTTGGGTGGAGGATGCCCATAGTGCTTATGAAGAAACAACCAAGCGCGGTGCCATATCCTATATGGAACCAAAAGTAGCTAAGGACGAATTTGGCGAAGTGGTCACGGCCGGAATTTATACTTATGGAGAAACCGTTCACATGTTTGTGGAACGTAAAAACTATAAAGGCACGTTCATGCCAGGATTTAAAGCCTGGGAATCCGATTATAACCCTGAACCTACAGGGCTGAAGTTTATTGATCATATGGTTGGTAATGTTGGTTGGGGCGAAATGAATACATGGGTGAAATGGTATGAAGACGTCATGGGCTTTGTTAACTTTTTATCTTTTGATGACAAACAAATCCATACGGAATATTCAGCACTGATGAGTAAGGTGATGAGCAATGGCAACGGTCGCATCAAATTCCCGATCAATGAGCCTGCCGAAGGGAAAAAACGTTCTCAAATTGAAGAATATCTTGATTTCTATGAAGGGCCGGGCGTGCAGCATATTGCCGTCGCAACCGACGACATTATCACGACGGTTACACAATTAAAATCGAGAGGTGTAGAATTCTTATCCACACCTCCGGAAGAATATTATAATGCCGTTCCCGGACGTTTGGAAGCTTATAGTCATGAATTACGGGAGGATATCGAAAAACTAAGAAGTCTGGGTATTATGATTGATGCGGATGAGGAAGGTTACTTATTGCAAATCTTTACAAAACCTGTAGAGGATCGACCGACGCTATTCTTCGAAATTATCCAGCGTATGGGTGCTAAAGGTTTCGGGGCAGGAAACTTTAAAGCGCTGTTTGAATCTATTGAAAGAGAACAGGAGCTGAGAGGTACTTTATAACCTGAACGCTAACAAATATTTAACTTTTAAAACTCCGCATTAATTTGATGGAGTTTTTTTGTTTTAATACTTTTGGAACAGTAATTGCAAATCTTGGGCATATATATGAAAACTGAGTATAAGTAGTTATACTTGCAATTATTTAACTATATGAAAAAATTAAAATTAATCATAGCGCTATTCTTCGTTGTCCTCAGCGTTTCTGCCCAAGATAAGCGCGCTTTTCAAGACGGCGAGTGGTTCAAGTTTAAAATGAGTTACAGCGGGTTTCTGAAAGCCGGAAATGCGACCTTAGAAGTGAAAAACTCAAGGTTAAACGGAAAGGAAGTTTTTCATGTGGTCGGCAAGGGTTGGACCACGGGAGCAATCAAATGGTTTTTTAAAGTCAAGGACCGTTATGAAAGCTATTTTGATAAATCCACAGGGATGCCCTACAAATTTATCAGAGAGATTGATGAAGGTGGCCATACCAAAGATATTGAAATAGAATTTGATCACGCTAACTCCAAAGCGCTGGTCAATAACAAGAAGTCGAAAACAAAGGAGACCTATACTATTGCAGAGAATGTACAGG
>JBARDR010000752.1:0-4007 GCA_049795335.1 Gelidibacter sp.
GGTCTATACTAGTATTATAAATAAAATGAAAACCAAACTTGAAAAAGACAAAGATCTTTATGAAAATCAGGCCAAAGAAGATGAGAAGGTAGAAGATTCCTTGAAAACAATCAAAAGGAAGTTAAAGGAACCTGCCGAGCTCATTAAAAAGGAGGATTTTAACTAAGTTGATTTCTTTTGATCCTTCAAAAATAATTGGCAGGTTTCTTTAATAGAAATCTGCATAGGTTTAAATTTAAAGCCCAAAGCATTTTCCAATTTTGAAGCGTCATATTTTGTAATGCTTCTAGCGCTTTTAGTGACATGTTTGGAGAGTCTTCTGCGTTTCCCTGTCAGGCAATGATTTAACCAATCCAATCGCCAGCCTATCGCTAAAATAAATGGTGTCGCTTCTTTCGTGGCTGGTTTTACATTTAATGCAGTGGTGGTGTGCTCCTGGAATTCCTTAAAGGATAAGTTTTCTGAAACAACGATAAAACGGTCGTTTTTTATCGGGCTTTGTACCAATAAAATCATGGTGTCAACTACGTCATTCACATCCACATAACCAGTAACGCCATGCGTATAATACGGCATGCCATTGTAGATTTTTTTGATCAAGCTACTGCTGCCGCCACTGTTCCAAAATCCTGGGCCAATGATAATTCCCGGATTTAAAATAACAGCGTCAACACCTTCTTGGGTACCTCTCCAAACTTCAATTTCTGCACCATATTTGGTAATGGCATATACGCTATTGTCATCTTCTTTACTCCAATACGTGTCTTCGGTAATAAGTTGTTCCGGGTTTTGATGGTGGCCTATAGCTGCAATAGAGCTGATATAGCACAATTTTTTTATCTGATTAGAGACACATAAATTGACCACATTTGCAGTGCCTTCAATATTTATTTTGCGTAATTGGTGGTATTTGTCCGGTTCAAAACTTACAAAAGCAGCACAATGATATACATAGTCTACATTTTTGAAAGCGGTTTCCAGTGATGGAACGTCAGTAATATCGGCGTTTATCCATTCAATTTTTTCGTAAAGCGATTCTGAATCGTCAGTGTAGTACGAAAAGACTTTTTTGACCAACTCTAATTTGTGCTCTCTTTTGTAAATTGCTCTGACCTTATCGTTGGTTTGCAATAACTTATATAGTAAATGTGAACCCACTAAACCTGTACCTCCGGTGACTAATATCATAGGCCTAAAATAAAGAATTATTAGATATTAAGACCTAATTCTCCGTTGATGTTTATCTTTGCACAAAATTTGTAAAATTAATTTCAAAACTCATGAAAAACGCATTTGTAGAAGATTTACGTTGGAGAGGGATGGTCCACGATATCATGCCAGGAACTGAAGAGCAACTTAGTAAAGAAATGACTACGGCGTATATAGGCTTTGATCCTACCTCAGATTCGTTGCATATTGGGAGTTTAGTGCCTATTATTTTACTGGTCCATCTTGGAAAAGTCGGTCACAAACCGATGGCTTTGGTTGGTGGCGCCACAGGCATGATTGGTGATCCTTCAGGTAAAAGTGATGAGCGGAATTTGTTGAATGAAGAATCTTTAGCGAAGAATGTCGCTGGAATAAAATCTGTGTTATCTCGGTTTTTAGATTTTGATTCTAAAGCTAAAAACGCACCGGTTTTAGTGAATAACTATGATTGGATGAAGGATTTTACCTTTATTGAATTTGCAAGGGATGTGGGTAAACGTATCACGGTCAATTATATGATGTCCAAGGATTCCGTTAAAAAACGTTTTTCTGGTGAAGAAGGCAATGTTGGTATGTCATTCACTGAATTTACCTACCAATTGATTCAAGGCTATGATTTTTACCATTTGCACAAACATCATAATGTTCTTTTGCAAATGGGCGGCAGTGACCAATGGGGAAATATTACCACAGGAACGGAGTTGGTAAGACGTATGAATGTTGGGGAAGAAGCAAAAGCTTTCGCGATGACCTGTCCGCTGATTACTAAAGCAGACGGTTCTAAATTTGGGAAAAGTGAAGGTGGAAATATTTGGTTGGATGCCGATAAAACATCCGTATATAAATTCTACCAATTTTGGTTAAATACGAGTGATGAAGATGCCAGCAGATACATTAAAATATTTACATTTTTGAGTAGAGAAATCATCGAACAATTAATCATTGCTCATCAAGAAGCGCCACATTTAAGAATTTTACAAAAACGATTGGCTCACGAAGTGACTACGTTCGTGCATTCTCACGAAGATTTTCAAAATGCAGAAAGAGCTTCAAATATTTTATTTAGTGACAGCTTTAAACACGATATCAGAACCTTGGATGAAACCACGTTTTTGGATGTTTTTGAAGGTGTGCCTTTAGCAGAAATCTCTAAAGCAGAATTTGATGAAGGTTTCGATATGATCGCAGCACTTGCAGCAAAAACCAATTTCTTAAGTTCTAATGGGGAAGCACGTCGTGCGTTAAAAGAGAATTCAATTTCGGTAAATAAAGAAAAAGTTGACGAAGATTATGTGTTATCTGCTTCTGATCTGATTAATGATAAATATATCATTCTAAATAGAGGAAAGAAAAACACTTATATAATTAAAGTAAATTCTTAGTTTGAATTTCTTCATTCTTTAGATGAATTTACAAAACTAAAATTATTCGAAAATCCCGCTACTCAGCGGGAATTTTTGTTTAAAATGAAAAACGCCTGAGGAAGTAAACTTCACTCAGGCGCTAAAAAACCAACCAATCAACTTAAAAACTCAATTTTCAATTATAGAATACTTTTTTTCGGTTTCCCGAAATGTCAGTTTTTTATAACATTAGGATAGTCGTATTGAATTCAGATTGATTACAGTGATTTTAGACTTTAACAAATATTTATAATACCATTAAATTACAGCCTCTAATGTCAGAATTGTCAAAGCGACCAATGATTTCAAAACGGTTGTCTGGCAGTACCTTTCCAAGGTCTTGAGTAGCGATAAAAGCACACGAATTAAAGTTCGCCAAATCGATCACATTGATGCCACCTGTTTTGTTGTTGGGAAGGATGGTCAAGGCGTCTTCCGTATCTCTGGTAAGTATTTGCATCCATTTAGGACCTTCAAAGATGCCATGGCCTTTGGAATAAGCTTGACTTAATAATTCGGTCATGCCATATTCGCTATGGATGGTTTTTACACCAAAACCTTGTTTTAGAAGGTCATGAAGTTCGTCTCTTACCAATTCTTTGCGTTTGCCTTTCATGCCACCAGTTTCCATAATGATGGTGTTTTTAAGTTGAAACTGATACGATTCAACCAAATCCAAAAGCGCAAAGGATACGCCCATAAGCAATACTTTTTTGCCTTCACCGTCCAGTTTTATCAAGACATCTTTTAATTCTGAAAGATTATGGAGGTAAAACCCGCTTTCAGACTGATGGGATTGTTTAATCAAATCGTCGACCATATAGATCAATGAAGAGCCTTCGCGTTCCAGATAGGAAGGCAATAGCGCTAAAACAACATAATCTTCAACAGCGCCGTAAAAGTGGGCAAAAGCACATCTAAAGCTCTCTTCGTAAACTTTAATATCAGTTACCAGATGTTTGCTGGTCAAATCGCCCGTCGTTCCTGAACTGGTGAAAATTTGCTCCACCGGTTGTTTATTGCTCAAAACCTCATGAGATTTAAAAAACTGAATGGGAAGAAATGGGATTTCCTGAATGCATTTCACGTCACTTGGATGAATGTACAGCAAATCGCAAAATGAACGATACACTCGATTGTTCTCAAACTGAAATTTGAAAACCTCTAAGCTTGCTGCTTCAAACTCCGTTGGGGTTTGAATGTTGAAAATAGTATCCATCTTGATCATAGCGCAAAAATATAGAAAATATAAAAAGCGTTACCAAATAAGATAACGCTTTTCCATAATTTTCAAAAGAGTGTTTATTCAATAATTAATTTCTTAGTTATCGTCGCTTCTTCTTGAATGATTTTCAAGATATAGATGCCTTTTTTTAAAGTAGAAATGTCTAAAAC
>JBARDR010000753.1:0-2154 GCA_049795335.1 Gelidibacter sp.
GGCAAAAGTTATGATTGTTATAAATTTATAACTATTAAAATGATTAATGGACAAATTGAAAAAACATGAAAAGTATACTTATAATTTCATTATTGGTTTGGAGTTTTTCATTATACAGCCAGAATAACTGCTTTATTTACCCAGAAGATAGTGGCGAGAGAAAAGCTTGTGAACTTTCATATAAAGCACTTGAAAAGCCACAAGGTAGCAAAGAATCCCAATTAATTTTTGATGAAGCCATTACTGTCGGACCAAAATATGCTTGGGCATATTATCAGAAGTCCGTACCTTATTTTAAAAGAGTCTTTTTACACGAAGGTCTTCAGATTTTAAACGAAGCCATTAAATTAGAACCTTTATATTACTTGTGTTATAGGGCATATTGGCATTGGCAGTATCGAAATTATGACTTATGTATAAAAGACTTGGAACTTTACTATTCATTACCAAAAGCTTATATGCAATTCACACCTGGTGGAGAAAAGGATATGAGAATAATTTTAGGATTAGCTTATGCTAAATCTAATGATTATAAAAAAGCAATCAAAACTATTGAAAATTGTATAAATAGCTATAAATCGGAAGATGATATAGGAATAGCAGATTATCACACCCTCGGCATACTATATGTGCATAATAAACAATATGACAAAGCTATCGAGACATTCCAAAGACAGTTAACTGTATACGAAAAAATCGCAGACATCTATTATTTTCTTGGTCTGGCATATAAGGGGAAATCTGATTTTGAACAGGCTAATATTCAATTTAATAAAGCACTTTTGATGTTTAAGGACAACACTAGTTATTCAAATCCTAATGCTGGATTTGTAGTTTATGAATCGGATATTTTAAAAGAAATAGATAACATAAAATTTTGAACAAAAACCCCAGGCTAGCGCTCGTTTATAACGAGTGCCCTATCCAATAGGACATACGGACACAAAGCACAAAAACAGGAGCCTACTTTATTATGAAATTTGTTTTTGTCGCCCATGTAACTAATACAGAACTTGTTTGCAATATGAAAATCATTATGGATTAAAAACGGGTGCTAGCGCCTACTTAAAAATTCCTGCGCAGCTTCCACAGACTCAGTGAGTTTTATTATTTTAGGTGTTTAACCCACGCAACTCTTCTTACGCAAAAAACGTTTTGGTGCATTTGACGCAACCTTTCCCATATAAACGCATCTAATAAATAAAATTCATTATTAAATCATAAATTCTAATTTTAATCGGGATTACAATCACAACTTTTGCCTGTAATAATGATGCTGATAATTCTCAACAAGATATAAATGGAGAATGTATCGGAATGTTTGAACGAAATGGAAATACTAGATAAATACACTTTGTCGAAACAATAAAAACGCACTACCACAAGCTGTGTAAAAATAATTGCTTGGTTCTCGCCGTTGGCAACCAAAACGAACTTATAATAACTATTAATTAACAAAAAAGAAATAAAATGAGAAGAATTCAATATTATTTAGGATTAGCAGCAATTATCTTATCGATTACTCTAATATCTTGTGATAAAGACGACTGTAAAGAGACAAATAATACATGTAATGTTTCAAATCCTGCTGAAGAGTTAGTTTGGCTGAAGGAAGCAATTGATAATGCTAAACAAGATGAGTACTCATATTTTGTTATGGCTACTTATAAAAAAGAGACAGTATTCTATTACAATAATTGTAATCCTGGTGCTCTTTATGTATCGACTGTAATGAACTGTAGTGGCGACAATTTAGGTTACACAAATGACTTATACAATAAGTTAACGAACAGAACTACAATATGGAAACATGAAAATTCTAAATGTGATATATAAAAATAATTCAACCTCATATATCAGAACTAAAGCTTAAATAAGACATAAGATTGGAATATTATTGTTTTGACATTTGAATAGCTTTTATTAAATTCTAACCCTTTCTTGGTAAAGGATCAAAAACTGATCAACAATCACTCCCCAGTTTCTGACTGGCATAGACCATTTTTTGGTTGCTTCCCTTACTGCCAAATATACTGATTTCATCACAGCCTCGTCTGTTGGGAAGGATAACTTGTTCTTGGTGTACTTCCTGATTTTACCGTTCAGGTTCTCGATCAGGTTAGTTGTATAGATGATTTTCCTAATGTCCACAGG
>JBARDR010000754.1:0-7849 GCA_049795335.1 Gelidibacter sp.
CCTCTGTGCTATGGTCTGGTGAGTTATTTTTACCAAAATCACACGACATTATCATGGTTATTAGGAGGACGTATAATACTTTAGAATGGATGTTCATAATCCTGTTATTTAAAATTCATTTTAAAAATACCATTAAGAAATCACTCTTCTTTTCTCAATGCATTTAAATGTTATCGTAATAAATAATATTTCAAGGAGAAGGAGAATATTTAAAAAATTAGAATAAACTTTTAATTATCAATACAATAGATTTCAAATCTGAAAACCCCTTTATCATCAATGTTTTTCAAGTGTTATAAATTCAACTAAAACTAATCCTAAAAAATAAACACATTCTATTCCATAATCCCAATTCACATCGCAACATATCTCTTTTACAATTTCATTAAATGATCAATCGCTTGCTCCATATCAATCCCTTTTTCAAAAATCCCCCTAAAAAGATCTTGCTTATCAAGAACACGCGTTGGCACAGTTTCAATGGTAAAATCAGTGACTGACAATCCATTTTTTACTTCTGACCAATCCAAAGGCGTAGAAACGGTTGCTTGCCTTTCGGGTCTTACACTATACGCAGAAACAATGGTCTGTCCTTTTCTATTTTGTAAATAATCCAGATAGATTTTTGGTCCTCTTTTTTTGAGCGACCGCTCCAACGTGGTTATATCGGGTAACTGTTCATTCACATAAACACATACTAATTTAGTAAAATCTCTTGCTTGTTCATAAGTATATAAACCGCCCATGGGAATGTAGACATGGATTCCCGATGCCCCTGAAGTTTTACAAAATCCATTTATTTTTGCCCTATCCAGCACTTTTTTTACGATTAGAGCAGTTTCTATCACTTCCTCGAAAGAATTTTCTGGCGACGGATCCAAATCAATAATGGCATAATCTGGGTTATCCAATTGATAGATGGTGGAATGCCATGGATGTATTTCTATACATCCTAAATTATTCATATATAGCAAGCTGGCTTTATTTTGACATAACAGATAATTGATTTCCTTTTCGGATGATTTTGACTTTATGGCCACGGTCTCCAACCATGCAGGCAGATTTTCATTGTCCTTTTGGTAAAATGATTCGCCAGAAATTCCATTAGGATGTCGGTGTAAACTTTCGGGACGATCTTTTAAATACGGCAGGATATAGTTCGATATTTTTATGTAATAATCCAAGAGGTCATATTTCGTCAATTTGGCATTTGGCCAATATATTTTGTCTGGATTTGTGATCTGAACTTTAATATCGTCCACTTCCAACGAAAATTCCGAATCTATTAATTTGTGGGTTTTAGGTAGAAGTTGATTTCCTGAAGATTCGTCAAACTCCATAGTTTTGTCCTCTCGCAGTCTCAAAAAAACCGGATGTCTCATAACATTTGCAGCAGTCCATTCGGAAAACTTGACTTCGCAAACCAATTTTGGGATTAGCCAAACCGCTTTTCTTCCCTTAAGATGTTCGCCGATTTCAAAATTAGGCAGCTCTGTTTCCAAAACTTCAAACTTGTGATAAAGCTCCGAAATTCCTTGTTCTGAAAATCCTGATCCACAAGTGCCCACATACACCAAGGCCTCATCTTGGACCATTCCTAAAATTAATGAAGCGAATTTTCGGGATTTGGTTTTGGAAAGTGTATATCCGCAGATAAGCGTTTCGGTGTTTTCAATTTTCTTGAATTTCAACCAATTGCTAGAA
This sequence comes from Gelidibacter sp., assembly GCA_049795335.1. Lineage (GTDB taxonomy): Bacteria > Bacteroidota > Bacteroidia > Flavobacteriales > Flavobacteriaceae > Gelidibacter. The sequence continues at coordinate 1,705 of JBARDR010000754.1, forward strand.
CGCACATTCGTTTCATATTTGGAATCGGCTTTTTTTCCGATAACGCCTTCCATTCCCATGCCAATTGCTTTATTATACACGGTTATTCCCATGGCTTCTACATGATCACAATACTGAAGATGTGGCGCGTCTGGAATCAAGGTTTTCAGTAATTCCTTTCTGCTCAATAAAGGCAACTCTAAAGTATCATGACCGTTAAGGTGCAATAAATCAAAAATATAATAGATCAAAGTACCTTTGGTAAGGTCGGGATTGTAGTTTTGCAAGGCATTAAATTGCGGTAATCCTTCTTTATCCAACACCACGATTTCTCCATCTAAAATTGCTGAATGTTCTATTTCAGTCAATTCATCATGAACATTCTTAAATTTCTCATTGAGTGAAATTCCATTTCTAGAGTAGAGCTCAACCGTTCCGGAATCGATATTAGCCAAAACACGATAACCATCGTATTTTAATTCATAAATCCAATGCTTATCATTAAAAATTTTTATTCCAGGCGAGGCCAGCATAGGTTTAACAAACGATTTTAAATTGAGTTGCAAGCCTCTTTTAGACTCGTGATTGGAAAAAGCTTCCGGATTAAAATCCTCAGCATCATAATTGAGATGGGTCGCAAACTGATCATCGTGTTTTATAAACAACCATTGGTCTTTTTTATTCATAGACGACGAACGGACCAAAGTAAAGATCCCTTTGATTTTTTCGCCGTAAAAAACCAACTTCAATTTGCCATCGGCATAATCTGAGGACAAGTTTTGCTCAGGATATAAATTAGAATAATAGCCTTTATCCCAAATGGTCATTTTTCCTGCACCGTAATTCCCTTTGGGAATTACGCCTTCAAAGGTAAGATATGCTACGGGATGGTCTTCAGTATGTACCGCCAAACGTTTGTCCTGAGTGTTCATTGACGGCCCTTTTGGTATTGCCCAGCTTTTAAGAACGCCATCCATTTCTAAACGCAAGTCGTAATGCAAATGACTAGCCCGATGCCGTTGGATGACAAAACGAAACTGATCAGTAGCATCCACCCAATCTTCAGGTTCGGGCGTATCCTTAAAACTACGTTTTTTGCGGTACTCTTCCAGACTCATTTTAAGACGCTTTCTTTTTATGCTGCTCCAGGCTTGCTTTTAACTTGGCCATTAAATCTTTGGCCGCGGTCGGTTCGCTCTTTGTTTTCTCAACCTTAATTTCTTTTCCAGATGCTTTAGAGTCTATAATCGCCAACAACTGTTTATTATAAACGTCCTTATATTTTTTAAAATCGAATTTCTCTGTGTAATTTTCAATTAAATTTTCGGCCATTGCAATTTCCTTTTGTGAAGTTTTGGTGGTGGGAATCTTTAATTCTTTGGGATCGCGGATTTCTTCCGCAAAGCGAATCACATGCAGTACAATCACATTTTGATAGACGCCGATAAGTGAGAGGTTTTCTTTTTGACGCATCACGAAAGTAGCCACACCTAATTTACCCGTTTTTTGCAGGGCATCGCGCAATAGATTATAGGCCTTACCGCCTTCTTTTTGTGGTTCCAGATAATAAGGACTTTTAAAAAGCATATCGGCCACCTCCGTTTCTTCAACAAATTCCTCGATATCAATGGTCTTGCTCTTTTTGACGTTGGCATTTTCAAAATCTTCCTTTTCCAGAATAATATAATGCTCATCTTTTTTAAATCCCTTTACAATGTCTTTCCATTCCACTTCTTCGCCGGTGTTTTCATTGACGCGTTTATAACGGATGCGCGCTTGATCATGCTTATCGAGCATATCCAGGTCCAAATTTCGATCTTCAGATGCAGAATACATTTTAATGGGAATCGAGACAAGCCCAAAACTTAAGGTGCCATTCCAAATTGATTTCATATGATACATTTTTTAAGTACGACCAATGAGGTTATTTTGCACCATTCGGAGTACCAGTTAGTAATTTTAACGCTAAGACTTACGTCCTCAAAAATTACTATAATACCATTGGAAATTTGGCTTCAAACCCTATTTTTTGTAACCGTAAAAAGAATTTAACGAAATGCATAAACCATCTTTAGCATAAATTTTCACTTTAAGGTATAGAAGATTGATGCAAAAATGTGAATACTGCGCCATTATTTGCTTCAGATGCGATTTAAACAGGAAGCTTTTAAAAAGTAAATCGAAAATATCCGAATTAAAATAATTGATTTTTTATATTTGCACCGCAAAAGATTTTTTAGACTAAGTTTTGGATCCCAACCAAAGCAAAAAAAATTAAGCACATGCTTATTTTTAATATCTAAAAATTATAATTTAATGCGCACGTGGCGGAATTGGTAGACGTGCCAGCTTGAGGGGCTGGTGACCATTAGGTCGTGGAAGTTCGAGTCTTCTCGTGCGCACATTTTTTAAGGTAAATCATTTCCAGTATCGTTTTAATAACGAACATTTAATTTCCTTAAAACTTTCCATAAAGGAGGATTCTCATTCCTTGACTCCTATTTCTTCTGAGGTTTCACTTATAAATCACATTCCTTTTTAAACATAACATAATTTAGCGTAATTTTGTTTTAGATTTTCCGCTAAACAATGAACAATATTAAATCCGTTTTCAGTATTAAGGACTTAGAAAACCTTACTGGCATAAAAGCACACACCATCCGAATTTGGGAAAAACGCTATAAACTGCTTGAGCCCGAACGTACCGATACCAATATTAGATTTTACACCTTAGGTCATCTTCAGAAGCTCCTAAACATCAGCTTCCTGAACAATAATGGGATTAAAATTTCCAAAATAGCCTCATTAACCAAGAAAGAAATCCAAGAACAGGTTAGAGAATTAGCCAGTAACGGCGAAGTTAAAAACCATGCCATCAACACTTTTAAAATGGCCATGTTAGATTTTAATCAGGATCTTTTCTACGAAACGTTTAATGGACTCATTAAAACTAAATCGTTTAGCCAGATATTTTATGAAGTGTTTTTACCGTTTCTTTCTGAAGTGGGCATGTTATGGCAAACGGACACGATCACTCCCGCACACGAGCATTTCATTAGCTCGCTCATCAGACAAAAAATATTGGTAAATACCGAGCTTCTTCAGGCTAGGAATAAAATAGACCACAATAATGCCTTCGTTCTTTTTTTACCGGAAAATGAAATCCATGAAATTGGCCTCATGTTTATCAATTATGAACTCAATGCCAAAGGACAGCGCTCCATTTTTTTAGGATCAAGTGTTCCGATCTCAAGTTTAACTGACGTACTGGCGTACTATGAAAAAGTCACTTTTATATCCTACTTCACAGTCAAGCCTTTAAAAGACGACCTGTCCAATTATCTCGACGATTTTAAGTCGCATCTTTTAAAGGACAATGACAACGAGTTCTGGGTCCTTGGCCAGATGACGCAATACATTGATAACACTGCACTTCCGAATAACATCAAAACATTTAAAACAATCGATAGTTTAATTGCAACAATTTAATGCGTTAAAATTGTTTCTTGTTTAACTTTTATATACTTTTGTTAAACAATTAGAATAATGAAATTAAGTATCGCTATTATCGGCTCAGGTTTTTCTGCATTATCTGCAGCATGCTATCTCGCAAAAGATGGCCATGACGTGACCATCTTTGAAAAAAACAAAACCATCGGCGGGAGGGCAAGACAGCTCAAAAAGGATGGATTTACCTTTGATATCGGCCCAACTTGGTATTGGATGCCCGACGTATTCGAACGGTTTTTCTCTGACTTTGAGAAACACCCTTCTGATTACTATGAATTGGAAAAACTGAATCCGGCCTACAGTGTCTATTTTGCAAAAGAAGATTATATCACGATTGAAGACACTTTGGAGAAGATTTGCGAAACCTTTGAAAAGGAAGAGCCAGGAAGCTCCCAAAAGCTCAAAAAATTCATCGCCAATGCACAACACAATTATGAGGTTGCCATTAAAGATTTAGTCTATAGACCAGGAGTTTCGCCTTTTGAGTTGATGACACCTGTGACGATGAAAAAGATCGACCAATTTTTCAGCACGATCAAGAAAGATGTTCGCAAGGAGTTTAAAAACGAGCGTCTCGCTAAAATTCTGGAATTTCCTGTTTTATTTTTAGGAGCAAAACCAGATAACACACCGTCCTTTTATAGTTTTATGAATTATGCCGATTTTGGTATTGGTACCTTTCATCCAAAAAAAGGCATGTACGAAGTTGTTTTGGCGATGGAACAACTCGCTAAGAGTTTAGGCGTAAAGATCAAAACCGAAAATTCCGTAGAGAAAATTACCGTAACAGATAGCCAAGCCAACGGAATCATTGCCAACGGTAAAACTTATCATGCGGATATCGTATTAAGTGGCGGCGATTACCACCATTCTGAAACGCTGTTGGATAAAAAGGACCGCCAGTACTCTGAAGCCTATTGGGACAAAAAGGTTTTCGCACCCTCTTCACTCCTATTTTATGTGGCATTTGATAAAAAGTTAAAAAACGTCAACCATCACACTCTGTTTTTTGATGTCGATTTTGAAGCGCATGCCAAGGAAATCTATGACACTCCTAAATGGCCAGAAAACCCTTTGTTTTACGCAAGTTTTCCATCATTAACGGATGAAAGCGTCGCACCTGAAGGTCAGGAAGCGGGCATATTCTTAATTCCATTAGCACCTGGTTTAGAGGACACACAAGCATTAAGAACTCTATATTTTAACAAAATCATTGATCGTTTTGAGAATTTAACCTCGCAAAGCGTCAAAAATAATATTATATTTAAGGAGTCCTTTTGTGTCAAAGATTTTATTGAAGATTACAATTCTTATAAAGGCAACGCTTACGGAATGGCAAATACATTGTTGCAAACCGCCTTTTTAAGACCCAAATTAAAGAGTAAAAAAGTAAATAACTTGTATTTCACGGGCCAATTGACAGTACCAGGTCCAGGAGTACCGCCCTCTTTGATTTCCGGAAAATTGGTTGCTGAACTTATAAAAAAACATCACACAGCTAAAGCTCATGAAAGCGCTATTTGACATCGTATCACATCAATGCAGTAAGGCCGTAACCAACTCTTACAGTACTTCATTTTCGCTTGCTTCCAAAATGTTGGCCACTAGCATAAGGCAGGATATTTACAATATCTATGGATTTGTTCGGTTTGCAGATGAAATCGTCGATTCGTTTCATGATTACGATAAGGAAGTACTTTTCAATCGTTTTGAAGCGGATCTGCAATTTGCACTTTTGGATAAAATCAGTTTGAATCCAATTTTGAACGCCTTTCAGGAAACCTATCACAAATACAATATTGACAAGCATTTGGTGGACGCTTTTATGAAAAGCATGCGCCTAGATTTGCATAAAAGTGACTATTTGACGGATGAAGATTATAAAATGTACATTTATGGATCAGCAGATGTTGTAGGTTTGATGTGCCTTAAAGTCTTTGTGAACGGCGATTCTGAAAAATACGAAACCCTTAAACAAAGTGCAATGAGCCTAGGTTCTGCATTTCAAAAAGTGAACTTTTTAAGGGATTTAAAAGCAGATTATGAGGATTTAAGTCGAACTTATTTTCCCAACACCAATTTAAATCAATTGGATGAAATCTCTAAACAAAGCATCATCGATGATATTGAAAATGATTTCGCAAAGGGACTTAAAGGTATAAAAGAACTGCCAATTGAAGCAAAGTTCGGTGTTTTTATGGCCTATCGCTATTACAACCAATTGCTGAAAAAATTAAAAAACACGCCGGCGCCAGACATCAAATCCACCCGAATAAGAGTTCCGAACTATAAGAAAATAGAACTTTTAACCCGAAGCTACGTGAAGTATCAACTCAATTTATTGTAATTTTGAACATGCAAATTTTTCTTGGTATACTTATTTTCTTAGGCATTTTTTCCGTTATGGAATTTATGGCGTGGTTTACGCACAAATATGTGATGCACGGTTTTTTATGGAAACTTCACGCCGACCATCATCATAAAGACCATAAAAGTTGGTTTGAACGCAATGATGCGTTTTTTATCTTTTATGCCATTGTAAGCATGACTTGTTTTTACTTGTGGAGTTATGAAGATATTTGGTATTGCCTTCCCATTGCCCTCGGTATTCTGGCCTATGGAATTGCCTACTTTACCGTTCATGACATATTTATCC
>JBARDR010000755.1:0-8282 GCA_049795335.1 Gelidibacter sp.
GCCTTTAACCATAAAAAGTCCAAAAACAAAAAGAAACAACACGACGGCGCCAACATAGGCCGGAGCTTCAACAATAGGCTGATTTCCCCAATAGGTTGGGATGTGTTTAACCTCACGCAAGGCCTCCACAGGACTCGCGCCAATTGACGTATAAAACTTATACATTTCAGAGTCCTTGCCTACATCTTCGCCATTACCACCACCCATAAGTCGTGGAATAAAAAGATTGAAGGTTTCCAAAAACCCATAACTGTATTCTGTAATATATTCTTTATCTAAACCTGAAGTGACATCCTTTGGCGACCTATCCGAATTAATGGTCAATTCACTCTTGCCACGTGTGCTCTCTTTGACATACTCTTGAGTTGCCATTATATTCGTCGCATTCAATCCTATAGCTAGGAGAACCGCAAAAAACATAATCCCCACCGATTTAAAAAAATGTGGTAAAAGCTTCTTTTTATAAGCGTCGAACAGGTAAACCGCGCCTAAAATCAACACTAACAAAAACAAATAATAAGTCATTTGATAGTGGTTAGCACTTAACTCAAGCGCCATGGCAACCGTGGTGAGCAAAAACCCGAAGATATATTTCTTTTGAAAGACGAGTAGAATTCCGCTCAAGACTAAAGGCATATAAGCAATAGCGTGCGCTTTACTATTATGGCCGACACCCAAAATAATAATAAGATATGTAGAAAAACCAAAGGCTAAAGCACCTAGTGCCGCCAGTTTAAAATCCACTTTTAGCGTTAATAACAGGAGATAAAATCCTATAAAATAAAGAAAAAGATAATCGGCCGGTCTTGGCAGAAAACGCAGTGCAGTGTCTAATTTCTTGATATAGTTGTGAGGATATTTTGCTCCTAACTGATAGGTAGGCATCCCACCAAACGCACTGTTGGTCCAATAGGTTTCCTCACCAGTTGCTGCTCTAAAATCGGTTTGCTGTTTCGACATCCCAATATAATGCATAATATCACTTTGGAAAATCTGCTTTCCACTTAACACAGGATTGAAATAAGCCAATGAGAGTGCTATAAAACCAACAACTATTAAAAGATGTGGGAGAAACTTTTTGAATGACAATGCCATGAAGTATTGAGGTTGTTTAATTGTGGGAAATTAATCAATTTCTTCGTAATCGATGTACTCGCCTACTTTTTTATTGGAAGATTGGTGCTGTTGTGGCATTTTGTCGATAATTGTTTCACCTTCCTTAGGACGATTTCTATCTTGTTGCTGCTGCTGTTGATGAAACTGTCCTCCAAAACGTTCTTCAACCTTTTTGGACATATAACGCACAAAATAAGGTGCAAAAATTCGTGTAAGAATCTTTACCCCATACCACACCAATAAAATAATCAAAATGGTTCTTAAAAAACCAGAAAAGGATGCCATTTGCATGATGAAACTAAATTTTTTCCAAAAATACAATTCTTGGTCTTTAAAAACGGTTATAATTACTTAAATAATACATAAAATATCCATGTATTGGGCATTTAAACAGTTATGATGGGCTGATTCATCCATCTTAAGCTCCTGCTTTCAAATGATTAAAATCAATTCAAAACCAAAAAAAATATGTAGTTTTGAAACAAATAATTACGAAAATGAAACCTATCAAATTTTCCATAGTCTTTTTAATTTTCAGTGCTACCCAATTCGCTTTTAGTCAATATACAGAGGTCATTAATTCCAACAGACCAGGGGTATCCCAAAGTGCTTTTTCGGTAGGCACCAATGTTATTCAGTTTGAAGCGGGGCCTTATTTTGTAAAGGAAAAACACACGCCTTTAAAATATGACGTTTCTGGCTTTGGCGTTGATTTCGGAGCACGTTACGGTTTGTTTTTTGAAGATCTTGAAATCAATGTACAAGGCACTTACCAAAATGACACTCAGACTTTAAATGCTTCAATGATTCCTGAGGAAATTAAACGTGCAAACTTTAAAAACCTAACTGTAGGTGCAAAGTATATGATTTATGATCCTTACCGGAATGCACAAGAAGAAAAACCAAATTTATACAGTTGGAAAGCAAACCGACAGTTCAAATGGAAATCCCTGATTCCTGCTGTGGCGGTTTATGCAGGTGCTAATTTTGATACTAAAAACAATCCTTACACTGGCCCAGGAATTGAAGGCTTCAGTCCAAAAATAGCGGTGATTTCCCAAAACAACTTTGTAGGAGGTTGGGTATTTGTTATTAATTTGATCAAAGACCGTATCGGTACTGATTATTCCGATTTCCAATACATTCTAACATTAACCCATTCTATAAATCCGCAGTGGGTTGTTTTTGGAGAAACCCAAGGCATCCAAAGTGATTTTTATGCAGATAACCTTTTCCGTTTTGGTGGCGCATATCTATGGAACAAGAACTTCCAACTGGATACCGCCCTCACATTTAATACCAAGGATACACCTTCTGTTTTTGGAGTTAATTTTGGAATGTCCTACCGCTTGGATTTTCATCAGGACAAAGTGATTGACAACGGAAGCCCCGCTGATGACGAGTTAAGACTTCAGGAGCGACAAATTCAGAAACAAAAAGAAATTGATTTTGAGAGAAAGAAAAAATCAAATAAAAAGAGTAAATTATAAGACTACTTTATGATTACAATTAAAGAAGTGCATTCTCCTAGGGACTTAAAGACGTTTGTTATATTTCCTTTTCAACTTTATAAAGACTGTGACAAATGGGTGCCGCCCATAATCAAACAAGAATTGGAAACATTCAATAAAAAGAAAAATCCAATATTTAACGATGCTGAGGCTACATTCTTTTTGGCCTATAAAAACAATGAGGTCGTTGGCAGAGTTGCCGCTATTATCAATTGGCTTGAAGTCAATCAGCAAAATCAGAAAAAAATGCGTTTTGGTTGGTTTGATGTCATTGATGACGTAGAAGTCACCAAAGCCTTATTGGCTAAAGTTCATGAAATCGGTAAAGCAAATAATCTCGACTATGTTGAAGGTCCTGTTGGATTTTCAAATCTAGATAAAGTAGGGCTATTGACTGAAGGCTATGAATTTGTCGGTAGCATGATTACTTGGTATAATTATCCGTATTATGTCGACCACTTTAGGGAATTAGGCTATACGGACGAAAAACTTTATTCTGAAAGTCGTTTTCCATTCTCTAATGTCAAGCCAGAATTCTTTCTTAAAGCACAAGACCTGATCAAAAAACGCTATCAACTAAGACCCTTAAAGTTTACCAAAACTGAAGAAGTGATGCCGCATGTTGATAAAATGTTCGATCTTTTTAATAAATCTTACGCTTCTTTATCTTCTTTTGTTGCAATTACAGATATTCAAAAGGAATATTTTAAAAAGAAATTCATCAGTTTTGTAAATCCAGAATACATCAAGTTTGTAGTTGACAAAGATGATAATTTGGTTGCCTTTGCAATTGTCATGCCTTCATTTGCGAGAGCTTTACAGAAAACAAATGGCAAATTATTTCCATTTGGTTTCAGGCATATCTTACATGCCAAGAAACACAGTAAGGATGTTTTATTTTATTTGATTGGTGTCCTTCCGGAGTATCAGAACAAAGGGGTGACTGCAATAATTTTCAATGAATATTATGATGAATTTACTAAGAAAGGTATCCAAAACTGCGCTAGGACTCCTGAACTGGAAGACAACTTAGCCATTCATCAGATTTGGAAGCATTTTAAACCTGAGGTCTATAAGAGACGAAAAACAGTGAAGAAGGATATTTCCTAATTGAAATTACAAATTTTAAAATACCAAAAACTGTAATACAGAAATTCGCTAAGAACACACTGAATTTTACAGAGAAGAAGTTGATTGACTCCTTCAGGTTGAAATAACCATCTCCCATTAATACTTAAAAAATCCATAAAAAAATCCAGTTCTCAAAAAGAACTGGATTTTTCATGTTTTCAATGTCCCCTTCGGGGATTTAGGGATATTATTCTCCCATAGCTGCAGCTACTGATGCTGACAGTCTTTTATAAGTACCATTTTCCAATCGGGTTCTGATCACTTCAAAAGCTTCTAAAGTTTCATTGATGTCTGTTAAATCATGTGTTGCTGTTGGAATCATTCTCAACAATATTAATCCTTTCGGGATCACAGGATAAACGACAATAGAACAGAAAATACCGTGGTTTTCACGTAAATCTTTTACTAATGCCATGGCTTCAGGAATACTTCCTTTTAAATATACCGGTGTGACACAACTTTGTGTGGTACCAATGTCGAAACCGCGCTCTTTAAGTCCAGATTGTAAAGCAGTGGTGTTTTCCCATAGCTTTGCCTTCAATTCTGGCATGGTTTTCAACATTTCCAACCGTTTGCGCGCGCCAACTACCAATTGCATTTGTAATGACTTCGCAAACATTTGTGATCGCAAGTTATATTTTAGATAATCAATAATTTCTTGATCTGCGGCAATAAATGCTCCTGTACTTGCTAAAGATTTTGCAAACGTTGCAAAGTACACATCAATACCGTCTTGAACGCCTTGCTCCTCACCGGCTCCAGCACCTGTTTTACCAAGCGTTCCGAAACCGTGAGCATCATCTACTAAAAATCGGAAATTAAACTTTTTCTTAAGTTCTACAATTTCTTTTAAACGACCTTGTTCACCACGCATTCCAAACACACCTTCAGAAATCACTAGTATTCCTCCGCCTGTTTGCTCTGCCATTTTCGTAGCACGTTCCAAATTCTTCTCTAAGCTTTCAACATCATTGTGCTTATAGGTAAATCGTTTACCCATATGCAAACGTACACCATCAATAATACATGCGTGCGCATCCACATCATAAACAATAATATCGTCCTTGCCTACCAAAGCATCAATGGTCGAAACCATGCCTTGATAACCAAAATTTAAAAGATAAGCAGCTTCTTTGTGGACGAATTCTGCCAACTCTTTTTGTAAGACTTCGTGAAGATCAGTATGACCAGACATCATTCGCGCGCCCATTGGGTAAGCCGAGCCATAATCTGCGGCAGCTTGAGCGTCCGTTTTTCTGACTTCAGGATGATTTGCCAATCCTAAATAGTCATTGATACTCCAAGTAATGACATCTTGCCCGCGGAATTTCATGCGGTTAGAGATTTGACCTTCCAATTTAGGAAATACAAAATAGCCTTCAGCTTGTGAAGCCCATTTACCAAGAGGACCTTTATCTCTGTAAATTCTATCAAATAAGTCTTTCATGTAATCTTAATGTTTTTCGGACATACGCCGCCATTTCAATCAAACTTTATATAAGTTTGAGAGCCATGCGCTATCATCTTTAGTTAGCTTTAATAATTTGTGCAAAAATAACTAAATATCTGCTCATTGCATAATTTAGTTATAAACCGCTGTTTATAAGATTTTCATCCACAAAAAATCCCACAACACGGAATTCTGCTATAGGATTATCTAGATGTAATTCAATTATTTAATGTATTGGATAGCTTCCAAAGTAGAGACCTTCTTACTATCAAAAAAGCCTTGCTCTTCCATCCATTTATCACTATAAACCTTGCTCATATAACGCGATCCATGGTCTGGAAAGATGACTACCACCTTATCTCCTGGTTTAAATTGGCCTGCTTCGTTCAATTGTTTTATAGCTTGCATTGCTGCACCACTTGTATAACCAACGAACAAACCTTCTTCACGTGAAATCTCACGAGCGGTATGGGCGCTTTCTTCGTCAGTAACCTTAATAAACTCATCAATGGCATCAAAATCTGTAGCTGTCGGAATCAAATTTTTTCCTATACCTTCAATGCGATAAGGATATATTTCATCTTTATCAAACTCACGAGTTTCGTGGTACTTTTTTAGGACAGAACCATAAGCATCAACACCTATGACTTTAATTTTTGGGTTTTGATCTTTTAAGTATTTCGCAGTCCCAGAAATTGTTCCTCCTGTACCACTACAGGCAACTAAATGTGTGATTTCACCTTCCGTCTGCGTCCAAATTTCGGGGCCTGTACTATTGTAATGTGCATCAATATTTAACTGATTAAAATACTGATTAATATAGATAGAACATTTGGTTTCTTCATGCAAACGTTTTGCAACTTCATAATAAGATCTCGGATCATCGGCACTTACATGAGCGGGACACACATAAACCTGTGCCCCCATTGCTTTTAACATGTCTATTTTATCAGCCGATGATTTTGAACTTACCGCAAGAATACATTTGTAGCCTTTAATGATACTCACCATAGCAATGCTAAAACCTGTATTTCCAGAGGTCGTTTCTATAATCGTATCTCCCGGAGACAAAATGCCTTGTCTTTCGGCTTCTTCTATAATGTGCAGTGCAATTCGGTCTTTAGAGGAGTGACCTGGATTAAAAGCTTCTACTTTGGCATAAAACTCACCATTATAGTCAGCTGTCATCTTGTTCAATTTGATAAGAGGGGTATTACCTATGAGTTGCAATACGTTATCAAATACTTGAATATTTTTTTTCATACGTGTTTCTTATTCTTTTCAATAGGACGTACGGTATCGCGAAAATCAAGTTTAATTCTTATTTTAAACTATGAACACCGCGATTTCATAAATCCTATTTACGATTACAATTTATGAAAATGTAATCTCAAACCCCGCAAAAGTACGGGATTTTTTTTAATTAGACCTTAATATTCTCTAAGTCTAACAAAAAAGCGTATTCTTCAGCATCTTCTCTTAACGCTTCAAAACGCCCTGAAGCCCCGCCATGGCCTGCTTTCATGTTTGTTTTCAATAATAATTTATTGTTATCGGTTTTGTAATCTCGTAACTTAGCGACCCATTTTGCAGGTTCCCAGTACTGTACTTGAGAATCATGCAGGCCTGTCGTAATTAAGATATGGGGGTAATCCTGCTTTTTCACATTATCATAAGGTGAATAGGATTTCATGTATTCATAATAGGTTTTATCGTTTGGATTTCCCCATTCGTCATATTCTCCTGTCGTCAATGGTATCGAATCATCCAACATGGTAGTCAAAACATCTACAAAAGGAACTGCCGCAATAACGCCATTATAGAGTTCTGGCGCTTCGTTAATCACAGCGCCAATCAATAAGCCGCCAGCACTTCCACCTAAAGCGTACAAATGCCGCGAAGAGGTGTAGTTTTGGGCGATTAAAAACTTGGAACAGGCGATAAAATCTGTAAAGGTATTTTTCTTTTGAAGCAATTTCCCACCCTCATACCACTTACGGCCTAAATACTCACCGCCTCTGACATGGGCAATGGCATAAATAAAACCTCTATTCATTAAACTTAAACGAATACTGGAAAAATAAGGATCAATCGTATGACCGTAAGATCCATAAGCGTAAAGCAATACAGGATTTGTACCATCTTTTTTGATCCCTTTTTTATACACCATTGAAATTGGCACTTTATTACCGTCATCTGCGGTGGCCCAAACCCGTTCTGAAGTATAATTATCCTTATCAAAAGTAGGATCTAAAACCTCTTGCTCTTTCAGAATGGTTTTCTCCTTGGTGACCATATTAAAATCGATGCTGGAAGATGGTGTCGTCATGGAGTTGTAACCATAACGAAGGATTTCAGTATCAAATTCCACATTGGTTGACGTGTAAGCGGTATAGGTTTCGTTATCAAATGGCAAATAATAATCTTCTGTATTATCCCATCGTTTGATACGAATTTGGTTCAGACCATTTGTGCGCTCACTGATCACCAAAAATTCCTTAAAAATGTCAATATCTTCCAACAAAACCTCCTCTCTATGCGGAATGACCTCCGTCCAATGATTGAACTTGGTTTCATTCTCAGGGGTTTTCATTAACTTAAAATTGACAGCACCATCGGCATTGGTAACAATATAAAACTGATCGTCATAATGTGAAATACTATATTCCAGCCCTCTAATACGTTCTTGAAAAACTGAGAAATCTCCATCAGGTGTATCGGCATTTAAGGTATAATATTCGTTGGTTAAGGTGCTATAACAGGCAATAATCAAATATTTTTTTGATTTCGATTTGTAAACAGCCACACCGAACGTATCGTCTTCTTCATGGTAAACTAAAGTATCCTTGCTGGAAGAACTTCCTAATTTGTGTTTAAAAACCTTGTCAGACCGCAGTGTTTTTTCGTCCTTTACGGTATAGAATAATGTTTTGTTATCATTGGCCCAAGTTGCGGAACCTGTCGTGTTTTCAATGGCATCCAAGAAAATTTCATCCGTAATTAAACTCTTGATTTGCAAGGTGTAATTACGTCGTCCAACAGTATCCAGGCCAAATGCAATCATGGTATTATCT
>JBARDR010000756.1:0-2083 GCA_049795335.1 Gelidibacter sp.
CAATTGTAAAGGTCGAAAATTCTACAAGTAGCATTGTTCAAAGCGCAGTTCAATTGGCAGTGCCTACGGGATTTAACTCTCCTGAAGACATGTTCGTAAATATAGGCACATTGACTACAGCTGTTCAAAAAGCGACACTTAAAAGCTTTAATGATTCGATTCGAAACAATGTTTCTTTAAAGGATGCTTACATAACCACCTACACTTATTTCCCTACGGTAGGTATAACATCTCAAACAGATCCGCGCGGCGAGACTATTTATTATCATTATGATGCTTTCAATAGGTTAGAATATGTAAAAGATGCCGAGGGAAAAATTTTAAGAAAAACTGAATATAACTACAAACTATAAGAAGAAGACTATGGAAAACCTACTATTTACCTTAGCAGCATTATTCGTGCCATCTCTACTATTGGCACAAATTACAATAGATAATTATGTAAAGAATACGATTTTTCAGATTCAGACTTCGGGAAATGTTTTACTTACCGAGAAGATAGAGGGAACAACTTATTATGATGGTCTGGGGCGACCGAATCAAAGTGTCTCTACGAGTTCTGGTAGTCAGAGCGAAGATATGTTGGAATCAGTGTCATATCAAGCTTTTGGAAGGCAAGTAAAATATTTCTTTTCATTTTCCAAGGCGAAAAGGGGTGTGTTAATGGAAAGCGGTTTAGGCTCGGATTTCAACAGTCGTATACGGATCGAGAATATATTTTATAGCACAAGATACTCTCATCAATGGGATCTAGGATATATTCCTAACGTTTTGTTCAAAAAGAGTCGGTCTCAACTCTGAATCGCCTTATGGCAAAGGCTGCCTCAGTCAAGAATCGGGCCGTGGGTACCGACTACAGCATCAAGTTACGTGACGCCAAGTATGGTAGAAACGTGGTTAGTCTATTTAGGGATTCCTTTGTATGCAGGAATTTGGAACTACCACGGTTAGCGTAAGAAAATCATTAAACTTGGAACGAGCTTAAGACTATCATAAATGATAAGGGTTGTCCTACTGTAAAAGTCTTTTCCAATCAAAGATTCAAAGATAAAGTAAAAAAGCTTTGGACAATATCTTTAGCCAGAACAAGTCATTATAAAGCCCAATTATAGATGGGGCGAAAATTTTTATTATCAATATTGTTTCCTCCAAAAAATATATAACTATGTTATTATCCATAAAAACACCATTAACTCAGAAGATCATTTTAACCCTGCTATTTCTTTTGATGGTCTTTTACGCAGCCCATGGGCAGTTAGGAGGCCGTGTTAAAGTTTCTGGACCTTCAGTCGTTCATCCTAATAGCGTGCACACTTATTATTTCGATAATGGCACTGTTTATACATACGATACTTGGGATTGGATGATAAGCGGGGGTAGCCTCGTCAGCTCTGGAGACAGCAATACACAATATTATGTTCAAATAAGATGGGGAGTTGCAGGACAGGGAGTGATCACGTTCAAGGGAAGAGGAGTGATATTAGGAAACATAAGCGTAGCCATAGGCTCGCCAGCACCTTCTACACCTTCTTCGCCCACTATACAGAGTAGTAATTGTGGTAACACAGTAATATCTCGAAGCAATCCACCAAGCGGTGAGATCTGGTATTGGCAGAGTACGGATTCAGGAACTAGCACTGCTAATTCTAGCCCTACAATAACTAATACTACGAAGGGCACTCAGTATCTGAGAGCTCAGAGCCACGGGGGTGCGTGGAGCACAGCTTCTAGCAGTGTAGCCTATATGGTTTTGTACCCTACTACTTGGTACAAAGATCAGGATGACGACGGTCTTGGGGATCCTGGTAATACAACTTCTGCATGTACACAGCCTGCAGGTTATGTCAGCAACAATTTGGATCAATGCCCTGCAGAGTCAGGGACATCAGCCAACAACGGTTGTCCCATACCATCCACACCATCGGCACCAACTATCCAAGCTAGCAATTGCGGTAATACCGTAGTGTTAAGAGATGCGCCTCCAAGTGGCGTTACTTGGTACTGGCAGACCAGTGCCGCAGGTACAAGTACGGCCAATTCCAATGCGACAATAACAAGTTCCACTAATGGGACGCATTACCTA
>JBARDR010000757.1:0-2494 GCA_049795335.1 Gelidibacter sp.
GTAAACAATACCCTAAAGGTGTTGAAATGTTTATGTTAAATTATAAACATCAAATCAAGGTAGTGAACAGTTGTATCATGTTTCGGAAATCCGTTCATATCGACAACGGTTTGTATTTTACCCAACATTATCCTAGTATAAGTGTTGATTGGACTTATATATTGCGATTTTCGCTTCTTTCAGAAATCCATGGTTTAAATCTAGTATTAGTCCGTTTGGATCGTCGTCCCGAAAGAGATTCGGTCACTTCGAATAAAACAAAACAGTTTAAAGCCACTAGAGAATTACTGCGCTCTTTTGCGTATGAATATTCGAATATTATAAAGAATGAAGATTATAACTATGCAATGAGAACTCAATTTTTAATGGAAATTAATGCAAAATTAGGAGTTCCGTATCTACTGTCTTGGTTGAAATATTATATAAAGTATCCTTTTGAAAAACGCTATATGGACAGTATGAAAAAAAGAATATTGATGAAAAAGAAAATTTATTTTAGCTAAATCCATGAACTTATTAAAGCAATATGTTGTCGGTTTACTTGATGTTTATCGTAAAGGCAAAAAAATTCATTTAGACGCTCATTTTAAAAAAACGGCTCAATTATCTACTTTAGAAAATTTAAAATCTCCGAGACGAACTCAAATCATCAATTATTTTATATCATTAATAGATGCTCAATATTATTTAGAAGTCGGTGTGAGAGATCCTAGGAAAAATTTTAACAGGATACAATGCGAAAATAAATTTTCTGTAGATCCGGGTGTTGAGTTTGAGGATAATCCTGTGGATTTTAAAATGACTTCAGACGTTTTTTTTAAAAAACTGAAGGATAACGAGTTGAAAATCAAATCTGATATTAAGTTTGATGTTATTTTTATTGACGGTTTGCATTTATCTAATCAAGTTGAAAGGGATATACTTAATAGTCTTGATTTATTAAATGAAAATGGTGTTATAATTTTGCATGATTGTAATCCGCCTTCAGAGTTTCATCAAAGAGAGCAATATGACTTTGTAAATTCTCCTGCCAGATCTTTCTGGAATGGAACTACTTGGAAAGCATTTTACAAAGCAAGACATCATAGTGATTTATTCTCATTGTGCTTTGATTGTGATTGGGGAGTTGGTGTCATATCTAAGAAACAGTATCCTTTATTTAATAACATCAATGGCAAAGTTCAAAATGAGTTTTATGAGTTCTCAGTTTTAAACGAATTTAGAGATGAACACTTAAACTTAGCTACTTTCGAACAATGGGCAGCATTAATAGAAAAATAAAAATCCTTTATACCATTCCTAATTTCAATACTGCGGGAAGTGGTAAAGTGCTTTATGATTTGGCAAAAGGTTTAGACAAAGAACGTTTTGACGTCTCCATTGTTTGTAATCATGATAAAGGATTATTATTCCAACAGGTTAAAGCACTATGCTTGCCTATTTATCTCATTGATGCATCAGTGCCTTTGCGTCCATATTATAATTTGTTTTTCAGATTAAAACTCTTTAAAGATTTTGTTCGAACCCATGAATTTGATATTGTACATTCTTGGCATTATAGTAGCGATTGGACAGAAGCTTTAGCTGTACGATTAGTGGGGGTTAAATGGCTATATACCAAAAAGGCCATGGGTTTTAATCATTTACATTGGAAAATTAGAAGCTATCTGGCCAATTTTGTCATTACTATTAATACCGAAATGCGTGTATATTTTCCTTATAAAAAACAACAAGCATTAATTCCATTGGGAATAGATACGGGATATTATAATGGGGAGCTTTTTAATGTTGTAACGCCTATTGATGATGCTAAGTTTAACATTATAACGGTGGCTAATTTAGTGCCTGTAAAAGGAGTTGAGGTGTTGCTCAAGGCATTGGAATTTATTAATAATAAAAATATAACACTAACCATCCTAGGGGATAATAGTAGTCCTTATGGCAATTCATTGGCAGAAATAGCAGTAGAATTAAAACTTGACCAACAAGTGGTATTTCTTGGTAAGAAGGCAGATGTCAGACCTTTTATCGCTCAAGCGGATCTTTATATCATCCCAACACTTGATGAAGGTAGAAAAGAAGGAATGCCGATGGCTTTGGTGGAGGCTATGAGTATGGGAATCTCAGTTTTAGGATCAGATATTTCAGGGATTAACTATGTTTTAAAAGATTTTCCCGAGTTGCTGTTTCCTGCGTCAGACATAAAGGAATTGTGCGCAAAAATTGAATCACTTTATAACAAAACTCCTAATGAACGTTTATTATTAGGACAAGCATTGCGCAGGTATTGTGAAACCCATTTTTCAATGGAAACTTTTATAAACGCGCATGAAAATTTATATTTAAAACTTACAAAATAGAAGAGCTGTCCAATGGAAATTACGACGGATATTATCCCCACGCACAACTATCTTTTTGGCGAAAAGAAAACTTTGGATTTAGAGGCGATTTGTGTTTTTGCTGCCGTTGGTTTTTTTTTAGAACAGGATACGTA
>JBARDR010000758.1:0-1629 GCA_049795335.1 Gelidibacter sp.
ATATAGTGCTTATGGCATTGAATTATAAAGATTTACATTGAAGCATTTGGACGTTTATTTCGTAAATTGGATGAAATAATCTCGTCGGAATTTGGTGTTTTATTTTTGAAATTTATAATTTGTCCACTTTGTGCTTCGGAGAGAATATGCATAACTTCCTTATAACGTCGAAGGACAAACAAATTCCGTAATTGGTAAATCCGTTTCTTTAATGGCAGCAAATCCGCCATCAACATCCACCAGATTATTAAATCCGCGTGCTTTTAAAATAGAAGCGGCAATTACTGAACGGTAACCTCCGGCACAATGAATGTGATAGGTTTTCTTAGGATCGATCTGATTCATGTTTTCATTAATGAAGTCCAATGCAAAATGTTGTACATCCTCCAAATGCGAAGCTTCATATTCTCCATCTTTTCTTACATCTAGAATATTTAACTTTTCTGTTTTTACTTTTTCAGCAAGCGCTTCTGCTGAAATGGAATCCAAAGTACTGGCTTCTTTGCCTGCGGCTTTCCAAGCGTCAATTCCACCTTCTAAATAACCTAAAGTGTTATCGTAGCCCACACGAGATAAACGTGTCACGGCTTGTTCGCTTTGGCCTTCAGGAACGACCAGAATCAAGGGTTGCTTCAAGTCGGTAATTAAAGCACCAACCCACGGGGCAAATTGTCCGTTAAGACCGATAAATATAGAGTTTGGAATATGTCCTTTTATAAAATCACATTGCGTTCTTACATCCAGTACAAGCGCCTCATCGTGATTGGCCATAGCTTCAAAGATTTCAGGGGTTAATGGTACGTTTCCTGTTTCCAAAACCTGATCAAAAGCCTCATAGCCCGTTTTGTTCATCATCGCATTCTTTGCAAAATACTGTGGTGGCGGTGGCATTCCATCCAACACTTCTTTTACAAATTCCTCCTTGGTCATATCGGCACGAAGCGCATAATTTGTTTTCTTTTGGTCGCCAATGGTACCAACGGTTTCTTTACTCAAATTTTTTCCACAAGCTGAACCTGCACCGTGCGCTGGATAAACTAAGATATCATCCGCTAATGTCATGAGTTTGGTGCGTAATGAATCATAAAGCATTCCGGCTAAATCTTCTTTGGTTAAATCCGATTTAATGGCCAAATCTGGTCGACCTACATCTCCTAAAAACAAGGTGTCTCCTGAGAAAACTGCGTGGTCATTTCCGTCTTTATCAATCAATAAAAAACTTGAGGACTCTAAGGTATGTCCGGGTGTATGGAGTACTTTTATGGTAATATTTCCAATTTTAAAGATTTCGCCATCCGTCGCCGAATGAATGTCATAAGTTGTTTCAGCTCCAGGGCCAAAAACAATGGTAGCACCGGTTTTTTTGGCCAAATCGATATGTCCAGAAACAAAATCGGCATGAAAATGAGTTTCAAATACATATTTTATTTTTGCATTCTCAGCATTTGCCTTGTCCATATAGGGCTGAATCTCACGTAGTGGATCAATAATGGCCACTTCGCCTTCAGACTCGATATAATAGGCGCCCTGTGCCAAACAACCGGTATATATTTGTTCTATTTTCATAAGTTAAATTTGATTTTTATGCCCTCCGTAACCATAGGTTCTATAGGGGGGCTGTTGTTTTAC
>JBARDR010000759.1:0-1581 GCA_049795335.1 Gelidibacter sp.
CGGCAATTATGGCGAACATTGGCAGAGGCTTACGGTTTTAATACGGAATGTTTTATTGTTGCGATCCCAACGAAACGCAACAAAACCCTTTATGATTATAATACCAATATGTTGCGTACTACAACGGAATGTATGAGTGCGGTTCTTGGTGGCGCGAATACAATTTCTAATTTGCCATACGATGCCATTTATCATAAGGACAATGAGTTTGCAGAACGTATTTCAAGAAATCAACTGTTGGTTTTAAAGCACGAAAGCTATTTTGATAAGGTAAATAATCCAGCAGATGGCGCTTACTATATCGAAAGTATGACTGAACAATTAGCGGAGAAAGCCTTGGTCCTTTTCAAGGATATAGAAGCTAACGGCGGGTTTTTACTGCAGCTAAAAGAAGGCACAATTCAAAAGAAAATAAAGGAAAGCGCGGCCAGAGAACAGGAGCAGTTTGATAAAGGCACATTGATTTTGTTAGGCACCAACAAACATCCTCATCCGGATGATAAAATGAAGCATGAATTGGAGTTGTATCCTTTCGTTAAAAAAAATCCTGTCAAAACCTTGATCGAGCCTCTTATTGAAAAACGTTTGGCGGAAGCTGTTGAGCAAAAAAGATTGGAAGATGAGTAGAAAGAATTTGCAACATATCGAATTGAACCGAAGACGGATGACGGATGACGGAAGAACGAGTTTAGAATCTAGTAAACTCGAAACTTTAAACGAGAAACCAGAAACTTTCCACACGGCAGAAGACATCGATATCAAATCCACTTACAGCAAGGAAGATATAAAGGGCCTTGAGCATCTCAATTTTATTGCTGGAATTGCACCAAACCTTCGCGGACCATACTCAACCATGTATGTGCGCAGACCTTGGACAATTCGTCAATACGCTGGTTTTTCAACGGCAGAAGAAAGTAATGCTTTTTACCGACGCAATTTGGCCGGAGGACAAAAGGGATTGTCAGTCGCATTTGATTTGGCCACGCATCGCGGTTATGATTCTGACCATGATCGTGTGGTTGGCGACGTTGGTAAAGCTGGTGTTGCCATTGATACCGTTGAGGATATGAAAATTCTATTTGATCAAATTCCTTTGGATAAAATGTCGGTTTCCATGACCATGAATGGCGCTGTTTTGCCCATTTTGGCATTTTATATTGTGGCAGCCGAAGAGCAAGGCGTAAAGCCCGAGCAATTGGAAGGCACGATCCAAAACGATATTTTAAAGGAATTTATGGTACGGAATACCTATATCTATCCGCCAACACCTTCCATGAAAATTGTTTCTGATATTTTTGAATATTCCAGTAAATTCATGCCGAAGTTCAATAGCATCAGTATTTCTGGATACCATATGCAAGAAGCAGGCGCTACGGCCGATATTGAATTGGCATATACTTTGGCAGATGGATTGGAATATATCCGGAAAGGTCTTGAAGCGGGTATGGACATTGATACGTTTGCACCACGTTTATCTTTCTTTTGGGCCATAGGGATGAATCATTTCATGGAAATCGCCAAAATGCGCGCAGCACGAATGTTATGGGCAAAAATGCTAAAACAATTCAATCCTAAAAACGA
>JBARDR010000760.1:0-1765 GCA_049795335.1 Gelidibacter sp.
GTTTTACTATGCCTTTTGAAAAATGGTTTAGAGAAGATTTAAAAGATTATGTCCTAACAGAGCTTGATCAAGATAGCTTAAACGAAATCCCTTCCGTTAACGCTAAGGAAGCCACTTCTAAAATAAAAAGTCATTTGGATGGAAATTCTAATGAATATCCTCTAATTTGGACGCTTTTAATACTCAAACAATGGTTAAACACTAATGGCAAGGGAATCTCCATTAAATAATTGATATGTCACTGCCTAAAATCAAGATCCTATTCGTTTTACCATCCTTGAAAGCTGGGGGTGCCGAACGCGTGATGTCATACATAGCAAAAAGTATAGACTCAACGAGGTTTAATTCAACCTTGCTTATTGTTGGCTATTCCAAAGATGCTTCATACGATACCAAAAATATAAATGTTGTTTTTTTAGAGAAACCCAAAGTTTCAAAAAGCGTTTTTTCATTATTTAAATATATTCGAAAGACGAAACCAGATATTCTAGTAAGCGCAATTGGCCATTTAAATACTGTTACTGCATTTTTTTCTATATTTTTTCCAAAAACTATATTTATTGCCAGAGAAGTTAATGTTTTAAGTGTTTTAGCTAATTATGGAAATAAACGTAAAACTTCACTTATTGGATTCTTAGTCAATAAGAGATTCAATTTTTTTGATAAAGTAATATGCCAGTCTAATGATATGTTAGATGACTTTCATGAAAATTTCGATATTAAAAGAAATAAGCTAGTTTTAATTAACAATCCTATTACAGATAACTTTAAAGTTAAGGAGAGAAACAAAAGAAATACTCCTATAAATTTTATAACTGTTGCTCGATTTGATCAGGAAAAAGGTCATCATAGAATTCTTGAGGCTCTATCTAAAGTTGATTTTGATTTCCATTACATGTTAATAGGCGATGGAAAACTTTACGAAGAGATCTTTTTACAAATTGAAAAGTTCAGTTTAAAAAATAAAATATCTCATATATCATTTACTACAGAGGTTGAGAAGTATTTAGCTGAAAGTGATTTATACTTGCAAGGCTCATATACTGAAGGTTTTCCTAACTCTATAATTGAAAGTTGTATGGTTGGCACACCTGTCCTTGCAATTGACGCACCTGGTGGAATAAATGAAATTATTTATCCAGATATAAATGGTAAAATAGTTTCTAATGTCAGCGAGTTCGTAGAAGAGCTTAAAAGAATTAATTCTAATTATAATTTTAACCCTAAGGACGTTAGCTCAACAGTTAGCCAAAGGTTTAGCAGTAAAACTATTCTGACTAAATACGAAGATTTATTCATGGAGGTGTTCCTGAAAAAAAAATAAAATGAACATTCTCATCGTCATACCTGAAGATTCACTTGGTGGAGCCGAGCAATATCTTAAAAAAATTGCAACTCATTATAAAGATGATAACGTTTATATTTATTTTTTTAAAAACACGAACTCCAACAGCTGGATCGATTTAAAAGACCAAAAATATCTATATTTTTTATCAACGAAAAATCATGTTTTGGGGATGTTAAATTTCGTTAGTGTCATCAGACAAAACAAAATTAAGTTCGATTATATTTTTACTTCACATGTATATTGCAATAGTTTAGTTGGCATTTTATTGAGTTTTGGATTTATTAAAGCTAAATATTTTACTGCCAGAGAATCCACTTCAATTTTTTTAAGATATTCAGGGTTAAAATTGCTTATGTATAAATTGGCATACTATTTTGGTTATAAGAAAATGGATTTGCTCATCTGCCAGACTGAAAC
>JBARDR010000761.1:0-4994 GCA_049795335.1 Gelidibacter sp.
GCTCGAAGCTATTTCATCCATAGTACCGACTTTGATACCATTCCTTTCAAAAAGCTCCAGAGATTTGATAATGATTTGTTTTTTTAAATTCATAGCTTACCTCCTTAACTTAACCAAGGTTGTCCAACTTGTATAAGTAATTTACTATTCCTTTATTCTATAACTTTGCAGAACAGCATCAAAGGAATATTTACCACTTCCAAGTATGAATAGCACGATATAAGCTATCAAGTAATGTAGTCCCAATTCTTGTTTTGCAAAAGGATCTCCGCCATGAATTAAAAACACAGCGGTAAGCATGGTAATTATTAAGGGAATTGCAGCAAGTCTTGTAAATAATCCTATAAGAAGCAATAAAGAGCAAAGCACCTCTCCAAACACGGCCAAGGCTAATGAAAATGTTGGGCTCATCCCCATCACAGGAGGAAATTGAATATCACCACTTATGAGCATTTGTAGTTTTGGGATGCCGTGTATCAGCATCATGATTGCTACTCCCAATCTTAAAATCAAAAGTGCAATACTTACAGATTTTGTACTGTAATCAATACTCGTTATTTTATTCATAATTTTTTTAACCTATTTTTACGGAAGTCATTGTAAGTGAGCCTCCTACGGGTTTATCGTTAAATAATGTGACGTTTTCTTGTTCTTCTTTTAATGCCAATGTATAAAGCAGTGGCATATAGTGTTCAGGGGTGGGAATAGCCAAATCAAAGGCCTTCCCTTGCGATTTGAAATTTATGAGATTTTCATGGTTTCCACTTATTATGTAACTTTTCATTTTTTCATTTGCCTCTGTTGCCCAGTCAAAAGCATATTGTTCGTTTAGTTTATTCCAGGCCACCAACCGCAGATTGTGAACCATATTTCCGCTGCCAATAATCAACACACCTTTATTGCGTAGGCTACTTAGCTCTTTTGCCAATTCATAATGATATTTGGCTGGTTGGGAATAATCAATACTCATTTGTATTACTGGAATATCTGCATTTGGGTACAAGTGTCTAATAACGCTCCAAGCGCCGTGATCGAGTCCCCATTTATCGTCCAATCCAACTTCAGTTTTTGTAATAATATTTTTAGTTTCCTGTGCCAGTTTTGGGCTTCCGGGTGCGGGGTATTGCACATCGAACAGTGCTTGTGGAAATCCACCAAAATCGTGAATGGTCGGTGGATTTTGCATTGCGGTCACAAAAGTTCCCTTGGTTTCCCAATGTGCAGATATGCAAAGAATGGCATTGGGACGTACCAAT
This sequence comes from Gelidibacter sp., assembly GCA_049795335.1. Lineage (GTDB taxonomy): Bacteria > Bacteroidota > Bacteroidia > Flavobacteriales > Flavobacteriaceae > Gelidibacter. The sequence goes on from JBARDR010000761.1 coordinate 1,257, forward strand.
TCTTTTCCAAGCTTTCTAAACTCTGAAACAAATTCGTTTTCTTCAATAGCATTCATCGGACTTCCATGACCAAGAAATAGCACGGGCATTTTGCTTGTGTTACTCATTGATGAAGTCATTTTATTTAAATCGTTTAAATTCATATTCGAACCTATTATTGGCAATAATGCCATTGATTTTATAAATTGTTTTCTGTTCATACCATAACATAATTGTAATGTTATGGTACAAAGGTACTACCGAACAAAAATATTTAATTATACTTTTCGGTAGTTGAATTGTAACTTTTGGAAATGAGCTGTTTTTTTAAGTGTTGAGCTCGCCTAAATGCTAATGGTTTTAAAGCTTTTGATCAAAGTTTTGCAGAATAGTTGAAATAATAGATCGGAACATATTGATTCCCGTTTCTATTATTTCATCTGGAAAATCATAATCTGCATTGTGCAAAGCGGGTGTTTCGATTCCGGCACCAAGACCAAACATAGCTGTTTTATATTCTTTCGCATACCAGCCAAAATCCTCTCCAAATTTAAACGGATGGGGTTTTTGTATAAGATTGAAATTGTTTTCTGTGGCTGCTTTTACCACATAATCATTGCATTCGCTATCGTTTATGCTGGCTGGGAAATATTCAATCCAATCAATAGTATGCTTTAATTGATAATGCTCACACGTCTTTATTACGGCTTTTACAATTTGGGATTTTACAAGTTCCATTTTGGCAGTATCCCACGCTCTTAAAGTATAATGAAGTTCGCCATCGGCTGGAGAAATTCCGTACGATTTTTGTCCCATTTTCAGGTGAACCGGTGTCATTATGGTAAAGTTATCAGCTGCGGGATTTATAACTTCCAAACTCGACAAGTTGGCAATAATTTTTGAAATCGCCAAAGCTGGATTGATGCCATTTTCAGGTTCTGCTGCGTGAGATTCTTTCCCTTTAACCTTAATAATAAAACTTTGCACTTCGGCCGAAAATCCTTTTTGAATCGCAATAATTGAATGCATTGGTTCCTTAGGAATGTTGTGAAGTGCAAAAATATAATCGATCCTTAAATTCTTAAATTTTTCGTCATTCACAACCGCGTGTGCACCTTCGCCATTTTCTTCAGCAGGTTGAAATAATAAAACAACTTTTCCGGAATTGAAATTTTGCTCTTTCAACCAAAATCCCAATCCTGAAACAATCGCCATATGTCCGTCGTGCCCACATTTATGTGATATGCCTTCCGTTTTTGATTGATGATCAAATTGATTTACTTCCTGAATGGGTAGTGCATCCAATTCACATCGTATAGCAATGGTTTTTCCTGCATTTGAGAATTGATACACGGCAGCCAATCCCGTGCCGCCAATGTTTTCTATGATGTTCGTAGGTTGATTTTGGGCTAAAAACTGTTGTATTCTTTTAGCTGTTTCAAATTCAAACCCGGACAGTTCTGGGTTTTTATGAAGGGTTTTTCTTAAATCAATAACTGTTGTTAAATCTGTTTTGTTCATTCTTTAAAATTCAATGCGATGGAATTATGCATAATTTAATCCTTCTGCAAATTTAGAAAATTGGAGTTTTTATTTAAGGTTAAATTTACAATCCGATCGTGCGATTTTTTTCTTCTTGTCTTTCTATTACCGATCCGTTTTCACTTTTGCCATATTTCCAATAGGAATATGCATTCAATTCTTCTTTATCCCAGCCTTTTTCCTTCCGAAGATATTGACGTACTTCTTTTACAGTGGTAAACTCTGCTGCAACATACCCAAAACAGCTCGTCAAATTTTTATTTGGTAAAACCAGATTTCGTACCGCAGCTATAAGTGGCGATTTTTCTCCCGGAGTGGGGTTATGCACCCAATTTATTTGAATACCGGAGGCTGTATTGAATGGAATTTCCTCCTCCTTATTCAGCACTTCAATAATAGCGACACCTTTGCTTGCAATAGGCAAACTTTCGAAAATTGCCGCCAATACTGGAATTCCCGTGGCATCGGCAACCAGCAAATACCAATCTGCTTGTGGATACAATTCCGCAGTGGTGCTTTTCATCGCAACTCCCAATTCATCGCCGGGTTTTGCATTTATGGCCCACGCCGATGCAGGTCCCGAATTCCCGTGTGCCGCAAAATCAATAATCATTTCTTTCTTTTCCAGATCGATACCGCGATGGGTATATGTGCGTCTTTCAGATTTTTCCTGATCAAAATATATTTTTTGATCGCTATTGGAGGGCAAAAATATTTTATTGTTTGCTCCAATTCTTGTATTTATGAATAACGGCACAGCGTCACCTGTGAGCGTAATTCGGATGTAGTGGGGAGTTATATATTCTTTGTCCTTTACGGCTAAAATTGCATTTATTATATTTGGATTATTCTGCATTTTTCTTCTAACTTCAAAATAATGATTTAAGCTTTTTAATTATTAGTAATTTAGTCCTTCGCCAAATTTGAATAGCGGATAATCAGGGCCTTCATCATAACCAGGAACATCCTCTTTGTTATTTTCCACCGCATGTTGACTAATTGGAGTGGTAAATGGCATTTTGCCGGTCGGTTTAAATTTACCTGAAACAACGTCCAGCAAAGCATCTTCACTAATTCCGAAGGTTCCAATAACGCCTATGAAACGATCTTTTGTTTTGTCGTTATAGATTTCATCAATCACAAAAGGATTGGAAAAATTCAACGCTAAAATCGTTGGTTTCTTCGCTGTTAAGGTGTTGACATAATCTATATTTATCGCACAGTTTGATAAATTCACTTTTAAAGGCGAACTATCCGAAGGAAACAAAGGACGAATTGCAGGTTTTAACCATAGCAAAATCACATCGGCTTCTTCTGGTGTTTCGACAAATGTTATTCCATCGTAAGTTTTATCAAATACTTTTCCGGATAACGCATCTACTTTACCATACGTTTTTTGATAGTCTTCGAAATATACTTTGGTTGCTTTTGCTAAAGGTAATTGCTTTTGATCGTTGCGCAACAAAACCACCGACTTGCGTTGTGCTTCCATACCAGCGGCTACAAAATCTGCTTTGCCAACATTTTTCGTTGCATTTTCAACATCAACGTACGGATTTTCGAACAATTGTAAGTCGAACAATTCTTTTAGCAATAATTCCACCGATTCATCTACCAAAGGCATGACTTCCGGATGCGCTTTTAAAGTTTTGATCAATAAACTTGGATCTGCATTTCCAGCGAATAAATTGATTCCAGCCTCTAACGCTTTCACATATCTTTTCTCGATGGTAAGACTATCTACGCCCCAAGGCATTGATTCGATTGGACCTGTATCCGAATTAATAATTCCTTTGTACCCTAATTCTTCGCGCAATAAATCCCGTAAGATTCCTTTGTTGTACGCATAGGCTACTTCTTCGTATTTGGTATCTTTTGGAAGTGAATAGTATGGCATTATAGAAGACGTTCCAGCTTTGATAGCCGCTTTAAACGGTAACATATTTTCTTCGAAGCGATTTCCTGGGAAAACGGCATTTCTTCCGTAGGTATAATGTGGGTCAAAACCTTTGTAAGTCGCTCCACCACCTGGGAAATGCTTAGTCGTTAAAGCAATAGAAGTATTTTTTAATGTATCGCCTTGGAAACCTAAAACAATTTGTTCCATGGTTTCAGCCGCTAATTTTGGATCTTCTCCAAATGTACCTTCAATACGTTGCCACCTTGGTTCTGTCGCCAAATCGGCCATATACATATATCCTTTACGAAGTCCCACAG
>JBARDR010000762.1:0-13474 GCA_049795335.1 Gelidibacter sp.
ATTATCCCAAGCTCAGAGCATTCTTGGCCAATGGAAAACGGTAGATGATGAAACGGGACAGGCCAAATCCATCGTTGAACTTTATAATGACAATGGAAAAATTTACGGGAAGATTGTCAAATTATTATTGCCAGAAGATCAGGGTAAACTATGTGAGAAATGCACTGGCAAAGACCATAATCAACCTCTTATTGGTTTAGTGATTTTAAAAGGTATGTCAAAAGATAAAGACGATAACGAATACAAAGGCGGAACTATCTTTGATCCGAAAAAAGGTAAAGAATACAAATGCAAAATGTGGATAGAATCAGACAAACCCAACACTTTAAATGTACGAGGCTATATTGCATTTTTCTACAGGACTCAAACTTGGCAGCGTGTGAAAGATTAGAAATCGAGTGCAATATAAATATTAGCAGTCAAAGCGTCAATTTCATTGCGTCCCTTGCGCTGGACTTACGGTTAATCATTTTGTGTTAAACGCAAGGACGCTAGGTTTTTTCGCGAAGGTGCATCGGACCGTCGATGTATCCGTATGTTTCGCCTTCAAGTTCGATATCAATTTCAATTTCTCCCCGCCAGTTGCGCTCAAATTTACGTTCTTTGCGGTTAAATCATTAACCTCCTATTTAAACGCTAAGGTCGGAAGCCCAAGCATGAACACTAGAAGATTCCAACAAAAGCTTTCTCAAGATCCCTTGAATTTCGGTAGTTTCTTTCTGCGGAATCAGGAACGCTCCCAAGTCATCAGCATTTATAATCTGTTCTGATTTCCCCACAAATCCATAGCCCAAATAGAGTCCGTTTTTGATGAGCACAAAAGCTTCTTCTTCAAGATGACGTCCCTTTTCTTTTAAAACCCTATTCTGATTGGAATTAGCCATATAGTCGATTGCCAAATTAGCACGTTCATTATAAGAAGCAACCGATTCCTCTTCTTTACAAACACCTTTACAAGTCGTCAATTTATAATGCGAGCAAGTCCAGACATTTTCCTGTAAATGACAATATTTTGGACATAATTCAAATTGCTCACATACCTGCTCCAAATAAAGCCTGCAATCGCGGATACTATGAAATATTTGCAAAGGATTGGGTGTCGCCTTCAGCGTATTGAACGCCAAATGCTGAATCCCTTGACGATCTTCATAACTAAAAACAGCATATGGTTTAGGCACACGTTTGGCAGCTTGGTTGTAAATCGGAAAATGATGTTTGATAGCGGCATCTTCCATTAATTTTGCCACCAGATCACTGCCCGACAATTCAAAATCGATATGAGCCGTTTCCCGACATAGATCTAGTTCCTTTTCTTTTTTATCATAGAAATGACCTAAAATGCGTTTTTTCAGATTGATCGCCTTTCCAACATAAATGATTTTTCCTTTTTTATTTTTGAAATAATAAATACCAGGTCCATTAGGAATGGCATCAAAAATAGCACTTGGCAAATGTGAAGGTAAGGTGGCTTCTTTAGAACCCTTTTTCAAAAAGTCAGCAAAAACAGTTTTAGAATTTTTATGCGCCAATAATTTCTCAAAAAGCGTGACAGTTGCTTCTGCATCGCCTCGCGCGCGATGCCTATCGACCAAATCAATATTCATGGAAACACATAATTTTCCCAAACTATAGGAGCGAAACCCAGGAAATAACACACGCGATAATCTTATCGTACATAATTTTCGGCGTCTGAAATCCATGTCAATTTTCTTGAACTCATTACGAATCACATTGTAATCAAAATTGACATTGTGAGCCACAAAAATGCTATCCTCGGTAATGGAAAGAACAGCTTCTGCAATCTCTGCAAAGGTGGGCGCATCAGCAACCATGGCATCGTCAATACCGGTCAAAGCCGTAATATAATCGGGAATTAAAGCCTGCGGATTGACCAATGACGTGAATTCTTCAAGCACCTTTTCTCCGTCATGTTTAAAAATGGAAATCTCTGTAATCTCGTTACCACGTCCTGTGGTTTCCACGTCGATAATGGTATATGTGGTTTTTGATTTTCCCATTAGGCCATTTTTTGAACGGCTTCCAATTCCACTCTCAATTCTTGGAACATTGCCATAATACTGCTCATTTTTAGCTCTTTTTCGTCATATTCCTGAGTGTTGATACAGCAGGTAAATTCCCAAAGCTCCAAAACATTTTCCATCGGAACTTCATAGGGTTGGTACACTTTATTATCGCTGCTCAACAATAAGCTTTGCTTGTCATCCATCAAATTATAGACGCGTTTATAAACCAGACCATCATCTTTAGTGAGTACAATATAGGTTCGTCCGCTTTTCACATCCTGAATATCTTCCACAAACTTGGCTACCACAAAAGAACCATCTTTTACCGGCAACATCGAATCGCCCTTAATCGGAAAAGCACGATGAGTTCCCGTAGGCAAAAAGGGCAGTTTGATTTTTTGGAGCTGTTCAATGTATTCCGGATCATCATAACCTGACAAATAACCTGCCGATGCTTTCGCAGGAACAATTTCAATCAAATCCTCATTATCCTCATTAACGGTTATCGGAAACAGCACACGTTTGCTTCCAATGTCAATAAACGAAGTATCTTTTGCTTTGCGCAAATCGTTTCTTACCAAAATATCTATTGGAATTTTAAAGTAATTCGATAAATCAATCAATCGGTCAATGGGCGGTTCCGAACGGCCTTCTTCATAGGATCCGACAATGGATCGCGACCAGCCCAGCTCGTCTGCAAAACGTTCTTGAGAGAGCTCTTTTAAGGAGCGAAGGTGTTTTATATTTACTTGAATGTGTTTCATTTTTATTTTTCTGCAACTAATGCACGAATATTATGGTATCGCACAGTATTGATTTCTATTTTTTTTAAACGGCTAGGACTAAAAAATCATTCAAAAAGGCTACCCGGTTTTTGATAAGTATTGAATATTCTCAAGATATAAATGCGCTCTACCTCACTCTATAAATGATCTTAAAACTCCATTTGGTACCAAACCGCACGCTTTCTGATTACAGACAGGTTCCATTGAAATTTTGTCTACAAAATATCCAAAAATCCAGTCCATCTAAAATCGATTATTTTTGACTTACTACAAATGTAAGCAATGAAAACTACATATAATAGCTAATTTTGAGAAATCATAAACAACAATAACAAATGTATCTCAATTGCCACACCTACTACAGCCTTCGCTACGGCACTATTAAGCCAGAGCAATTGCTTGCCATAGCTTCCGAAAACGGCTTGCAGACTTTGGCATTGACCGATATCAATAACACTTCGGCATGCTTGGATTTTGTGCGATTATCTTCTAAATATAAAATCAAACCTGTTTTAGGTGTCGACTTTAGAAATGGTGCGCAACAACAATTTATCCTGATTGCCAAGAACAACAACGGGTATAAAAACATCAACGATTACCTCTCTAAATTCTTGCACGATTCAGAATTGAAAATCCCTGAATTTGCCCCAGAATTAGATGATGTTTTTGTGATTTATCCCTACATCCATAAAAAAACATACCAACTTAAAGACCATGAGTTTTTAGGCATTAAACCGAAAAACTTGAACCATCTCAAGTTCTCTAAATGGAATGCCTTCCGGAATAAATTGGTCGTTTTGCAAACGGTTTCATTTCAGAACAAAAAGGATTTTAACACCCACCGCTTATTACGTGCCATCGACAACAACACCTTATTGAGCAAACTTTCCAAAAGCGAACAAGGTCAGGAAACTGACAGAATGTTGCCTTATCAGGAATTGTGCGATACTTATCATGAATTTCCAGAACTTCTAAAAAATACCGCATCCATTCTTGAAAAATGCCATATCGATTTTGATTTTTCACATGAAAACCCAAACAACCAACGCTCCTATACACAGAACGAAGCTTTGGATTTTAGATTGTTGAGAAAACTGACCTATGCCGGCTTGCATTACCGCTACAAAAAACCTGGAGAACGCGTTTTTACACGAATTGAAAAAGAGCTGTCCATTATTGAGGAAAAGGGTTTTGTATCCTATTTTCTCATTAATTGGAAAATCTTGAAATATGCGCGCAGCAAGAACTATTTCTACGTAGGGCGCGGCAGTGGTGCCAATAGTATTGTGGCCTATCTACTTCGAATTACGGACGTCGATCCCGTAGAACTCGATTTGTACTTTGAGCGATTCATCAACGTTTTTAGACAGAATCCGCCTGATTTCGACCTTGATTTTTCATGGAGAGATCGCGATGACATCACTGATTTTATTTTCAATAGATTCAAGAACACTGCCCTAATTGCCGTATACAACACGTTTAAATTCAAAGCCTCCGTTCGGGAATTGGGAAAAGTATTTGGATTACCAAAGTCAGAAATGGACCTGCTCACTAGAGGCAAGTATAACACGCAACAATTGGATAATTTATCTCAACTCGTCATTAAGTACAGCACCTATATTCAAGGATTCCCTAACTATTTGGGCATTCATGCAGGCGGCATTATCATTTCCGAAAAACCCATCCATTATTATGGCGCCACTTTCATGCCCCCAAAAGGCTATGCCACCACACAGTTTGATATGGTCGTAGCAGAAGATATCGGACTCTATAAATTTGATATTTTGAGCCAGCGTGGCCTCGGAAAAATAAAGGAAGCCACAGAAATTGTCGCTTACAATCATCCTGAAAAACCACCTATTGACATCCATGATATTAAACGGTTTAAACAAGATGGACGCATTAAATCTTTATTAAGAAATGCGAAGGCCATCGGGTGTTTTTATGTAGAATCTCCCGCCATGCGCATGCTGATGCGAAAGTTACAAGTAGATAGTTATTTGGGATTGGTCGCGGCAAGCTCCGTGATTCGTCCCGGAGTTGCCAAAAGCGGGATGATGCGCGAGTACATTCTGCGGCACCGCAATCTAGAACGCCGAATGGATGCCCCAAAGGTGTTGCTTGACATTATGCCAGAAACCTTTGGGGTAATGGTCTATCAAGAAGACGTCATCAAAGTGGCGCATTATTTTGGCGGACTTACACTTGGAGAAGCCGATATGTTGCGTCGTGGGATGTCGGGAAAATTCAGATCGCGCGAGGAGTTTATGAAAGTGAAGCAACAATTTTTTGACAACTGTAAAAAATCAGGAAAACCAGACGATCTCGTGGAAGATATTTGGCGACAAATTGAAAGCTTTGCAGGTTATGCCTTTGCAAAAGGACATTCGGCCTCTTACGCCGTGGAAAGTTACCAGAGCTTATTTTTAAAAGCCTATTTTCCATTGGAATATATGGTGGCAACCCTCAATAATTTCGGCGGGTTTTACAGCACCGAACTCTATGTCCATGAAGCCCGAATGGATGGCGGCATAATCGAAGCTCCTTGCGTCAACACGAGTTTTACGCAAACGGTTATTCATGGGAAAACGATTTATTTAGGATTTATGTTTCTGCAATCTTTTGAATCAAAAACCATCAAGCGCATTGTGAAAGAACGTAATGCACATGGCAATTTTTTGAGTTTGGACGATTTCATTGAACGGGTTTCCATTTCCATAGAACAGATTTCGATTTTGATAAAAATCAACGCCTTCCGATTTACAGGACACAACAAACGCGAATTACTTTGGGAAGCACATTTAAAAATCAGCAAACATACACTTCAAGAGTCTGTCGAAACCTTATTTAAAACCGAACGCGTCAACTACAAAACTCCAGAATTACCTAGCACTACTTTGGAAAATGCCTTTGATGAAATTGAATTATTAGGATTTCCACTCTGCAGTCCATTTCATCTGTTGGAAAAACACTCTGAAAATCCGTTGCGCGCCAAACATTTGGAAGCCCTGAAAGGAAAAATCGTCACTATTGAAGGCTATCTCATCGCTGCCAAAAACACCAAAACCAGCAATGGAAAAATCATGCATTTCGGAAACTTTTTGGATCGGGATGGCGATTTTGTGGATACAGTTCATTTCCCGCCTGTGGCTGCCAGATACCCTTTTAGAGGAAAAGGGATTTATTGCATTACAGGAAAAGTGATGATTGAATTTGATTGCGTAACCATTGAAGTAGAGCGTATGGAGCGCTTGGCGGTTATTGAGGATCCGAGGTACAAAAGCCCATCCCCTAAATTGCCTTTCCGAAGTGAAGAAAATTTTGAGGGCGGAATGACACCTAGAATTAGGTTGAAATCAAAGACATCATCTATTCAAGCGATTATATAAAAACAATTGATCAATACTGATATCAAAAAAAAACAACACGTATTAATTTAAAAAATTAAACCCGTTCTTTTGTTTTTATTAGCTTTAGGAAAACAAGGACTTTGAAGACGCTCTGCAAAATTTTTCTGCCACAAAAAAAGAAAAACTAAAGTCATCTTAACAAGAAATATCAAAGACTTTAAAAAAAGTACGCTAGCTATTATGACGCCTGAAACTTATATAAAGGGAAGAAGCTAGCAGCTAGAAAATTACATCCAAACCTATCGCTCAAAATATCTTTTATCTATTTTCTATCATCTATTCTCTTTTACCCTAAAATCATGACTTACCAACGTTCCATAGTACACATGGATTTGGATACTTTTTTTGTATCCTGCGAACGCTTGCTCGATAGCAGCCTTATAGGAAAACCTGTGCTGATTGGTGGCACAAGCGACAGAGGCGTTGTGGCCTCCTGCAGTTATGAAGCCCGAAAATTTGGTGTGCATTCCGCCATGCCCATGCGCATGGCAAAACAATTATGCCCTGAAGCCATTATACTTCGTGGAGACGCTGGCACTTACACGAAATTTTCCCAAAATGTTACGGATGTCATCAAAGACATGGTGCCGATGTACGAAAAATCATCCATCGATGAATTCTATATTGATTTGACAGGGATGGACAAGTTTTTTGGCTGCCATAAATTGGCTTCTGAATTGCGTCAGCGTATCATTCGTGAAACTGGATTACCAATTTCCTTTGGCTTATCGCTCAACAAAACCGTTTCCAAAATCGCTACGGGCGAAGCAAAACCCAATAACGAAATCCAAATTCTTTCCGGCGATGAAAAACCATTTTTAGCGCCTTTGTCCGTTAAGAAAATTCCGATGGTTGGCGACATGACCTATAAATCCCTGTGCGATTTGGGCATCAAACAAATACGAACTGTTCAAGAAATGCCCATGGAGCTCATGTACAAAGTACTTGGCAAAAACGGCTTGAGCATTTGGAACAAAGCCAATGGCATTGACAATTCTCCTGTCATTCAATACCAAGAGCGCAAATCCATTTCCACAGAACGCACCTTCAATAAAGACACTACCGATGTAGTAAAACTGAAAGGCATCATCATTGCCATGGCCGAAAACTTAGCCTACCAATTGCGTCGTGGCAATAAATTAACGGCTTGCATAACTTTTAAAATCCGGTATTCTGATTTTCAGACTTACACGCAACAGCAACGGATTCCATATAGCGCGATGGATCATAACCTTATTCCCATAGTATTGGATTTGTATAAAAAACTTTACAACCGACGGCTTTTAGTCCGGTTGATTGGTGTAAAATTCAGCCATTTGGTAGAAGGCGGCCATCAGGTCAATTTGTTTGACGACGACACGAAATACCTCAACTTAAATACTGCCATCGACAAAATGCGTGAACGCTACGGCGATCGCGCGGTTATTAACGCTGCAGGTATGGAGGTACAAAGTATTGGCAGATGGAATCCGTTTAATGGCGAACCGCCACCCTTATTGCCACATCGGAAAGCTTGATGCTTGACGATTTTTAATTGATGAACTTTCCTATCTAGTGTTGGGCGCCTCTAATTAATTCATTCTCAAAATGAGATAGGAATTCCTTTTCCACTCTCCATCGACGATTGCCATCAATCATTCGTCACATTTATTACAGAAAGCTGACCTGCCCGTCCGTTCAGCCGGGTAACGCTGATCCAGAAGATTTTCACTGATTTGTTCTGGCTTCCATTCAATCCATGACCTTCACTCATCGCTCGTCTGACCGCATTCTCTGAAACAATCTATCATCTATTTTATGTTCCTCATCCGTCCCTTGCCCAAACTTAAAAAATCAAAAATTTTCAATCGAAGTCCATCTAAGCTTCCTCATTAAATACACCTTACAAGAGCTCAACATTCTACCTCTATTTCTTTGCAACTCACCTCATTCCTTGTACCTTTGAAGCTACCCAAATAAAAAACACATGCTCGACAATTTTTGGCTCAACATACAATTCGGAATAAACCATATTCTGAACTTTAAAACATACACTCACATCCTTTTTTTATTGGTATTGACAGTTCCCTATGCGTTCAAGGACTGGAAGCGTATCTTGATCCTAGTGACCATATTCACCTTGGGTCATACCGTTAGTTTGCTATTAGCTTTTTACGGTATTGTCAGCATCAAAGGTACCTTGATTGCATTTCTGATTCCTATAACTATTTTGGTCGTAGCCCTGTACAACGTTTTTACTGCAGGCAAAAAAGCACCAAGTGAAAAAGTTGGTATCCTGTTTTTATCAACCGTATTTTTCGGATTGATCCAAGGTCTCAGTTTTGCTAGCAAACTCAAAATGTTTACAGCCAAAACAGACAATAAAATAGTGCCTTTAATTGGAATTGAGATAGGCATAGAATTAGGCCAAATAATTATTGCCTTTGCCATGTTATTTTTAGGCTTTTTATGCGAAACTATTTTTAGGTTTTCAAAACGCGATTGGATTGTGGTACTTTCGGCAATTGTTGTGGGAGTAATCATACCTATGGTGATAGACAATAAGTTATTTTTCTAAACCCTTTAAATTTCGCTGAAAATTTTAACTCTAAATTGTAAAAATTAAAACACGAACCTTTTAAATTCGTTGTAGTTTTACTGAAGAATTGTTACCGCGCTCATACTGACAACTAGAAGCTTATAAATTTCACGAGCGCCACGAATCTGTTAACAAGCTGGCCATCAAATATTAAAACAAATTAATGTCAAATAAAAAACAGATACGCTATGATAAAGCGTACTTAAGAATAGCAAAAGAATGGGGTAAATTATCCCATTGCAAACGCAAGCAGGTTGGCGCACTCATCGTTAAGGACAGAATGATTATTTCTGACGGTTACAATGGCACACCGACAGGTTTTGAAAATTATTGTGAGGATGAGGAAGGCTACACCAAATGGTATGTACTTCATGCAGAAGCCAATGCCATTTTAAAAGTAGCGGCATCCACACAATCCTGCAAAGGAGCAACCCTATACATTACATTATCGCCTTGTAAAGAATGCAGCAAACTGATCCATCAAGCTGGCATTATTCGTGTGGTTTATCATGAAGGTTATAAAGACGATTCCGGACTCGAATTCTTGGCCAAAGCTGGCATAGAATTACAACTTATTGAAGATTTAAACGCATAATGGCTTTTAACAATAAATATATCCCCTTAATTATTGGCGTTGCCATTGCAGCTGGCGTTGTTATTGGTGGAAAGCTAAATTTCACGGACACTTCCGACCGTTTATTTACTTCAAACAGTAAAAAAGACAAACTCAACCGACTCATTGATTACATTGATTATGAATATGTTGACAATGTAAACACCGACAGCATCGTTGATGTTACCGTCAATGGCATTTTGGAAAAGTTAGATCCACATTCTATATACATTCCGAAAAGAGAGATGCAAAGGGTCAGCGAAAGCATGAAAGGTGATTTTGTGGGGATTGGCGTAAGCTTTTATTCCTACAAAGATACCATTGCGGTTATCAGGCCCCTGGAAGGCGGGCCAAGTGAAAAGGCAGGCATTAAAAGTGGTGACCGCATTATTATAGCCGATGGCGATTCTATATTCGGAAGTCAATGGAGCAATGAAGACATCATTCAAAAACTAAAAGGGGATAAAAACACCAAAATCCAATTGAAAGTTTACAGAAAAGGCGAAAAAGAATTGCTCGATTTTGTCGTAAAGCGCGCAAACATCCCCATAAACAGTGTGGATGCCGCTTATATGCTTACGCCCGATTTAGGCTACATTAAAATCAACAGATTTGCCGAGTCTACCTATAAGGAATTTAAAAAAGCGTTGGACGATTTACAAGATCAAGGAGCTACCCAATTAGCATTGGATTTACGGGACAATCCTGGAGGATTCTTGGCGATTGCGGAACAAATTGTAGATGAATTTTTAGAAGACGGCAAGTTGATTCTTTTCACAAAAAACAAATCGGGACGCATTGAAAAAAGTTTTGCAACACGTAAAGGTGATTTTGAAGAAGGCGAGGTATTTATTCTGATCAACGAAAATTCGGCGTCTGCCAGTGAAATTGTTGCTGGAGCCTTGCAAGACAATGACAAGGGCACTATTATTGGGCGCCGAAGCTATGGCAAAGGTTTAGTACAACGCGAAATGGCTTTGGGCGATGGCAGCGCGGTACGGTTAACTGTCTCCAGATATTACACACCTACTGGGCGCTCCATTCAGCGGCCTTACGACAACGGACACAATGAAGAGTACTATAATGACTATTATAAGCGCCGGAGCAGTGGCGAGTTTAATAACGAGCACAATATCCAAGTTTCTGATTCCTTAAAGTTTACAACGCCTAAAGGCAAAATTGTTTATGGGGGCGGCGGCATCATTCCTGATATTTTTGTTCCCTTAAATTCAAGTATTCAAAATGAAACCTTAAATTTCATCAAGCGCAGTGGCCTCATTAACTATTTTATTTTTGAAGAATTGGATAAAGATCGCGAGCGCTATAAAGCGCTCAGCCAACAAGAATTTATCTCTAATTTTGAAGTCAGCGACGAACTTGTGAGACGATTTCAAGATTATATCAATGTCAAAGAAAACGCTAAAGTTACTTTCGTGGCTTATAATCGTGAAATAAAACTACTCATCAAGGCCGCATTAGCCGATCAGTTATATGGTTCAAATGCTTCAGAAGAAATCTCCAATGCTTCAGATGAGATGATTAATGAAGTAATAAAGTTGAGTATTAAGGAATAGATTTCTATTATTTATTTTTTATTCTCATTGTTTATTACGGATTGGGTGATAAAGCTAGCTTTTGTCTATGGAACGCTGATGACGCAGATTGTTTATGATTTTCTTTAAACAATGGACTAAAATTCAGCTTAATAAACTTTCTACGGTATTTTAAAACAGACAGAATATCTGTTGCATTCGTGAAATTTAAGATAAATAATTCAAGTCAGTATTTTCAGGAGACGAGTGAATCTGTGAAAATCTGCTCGATCAGCGTCAACTGTGTTCTATCCTCAGATTTTATCATGAACATGCGCGTCATTGCCATCATTCCAAAGCGTCAAAATATCGGTGGCTACTTGAGCACCGCTGCCACTCGCAATCGCAAATTGACTTCTCAATCCGGCCAACGTTCCTGCAACATACAAACCATCGGCAATCAGATGATTTTCATTTTTCAACCAAATACGTTCTTTTGCAGCCGCAGCTTTTGGATGTGGCGCAATGTAAGATTCTAATCCTTCAATATTAATAAGGTTCGTATATCCGACAGCCACAACCACAATTTTAGAGGTGTAGATCTCTTTATTGGTTGCAACGCCAAAACCATCAGCAGTCTTTAAAATAGACTTTACTTTTTCGTTTTCAATTTGATTAACCTGAGGATATAAAGTGTTGAGCTGCGCTTTTCCTTGCAATAAAATATCAGAACCCAAAGTTCCAGGTTCAAACCCCAAAACATTATTAAACAACGCCGTTTGCAAATGAGAAGTTCGTTGGTGCGCAATCAAGCCTATCCGCTTATTTTTGGCAAAAACTTTTGTTTGCGCCGATCCCAAAACCAAGGCACAAGACATACCCGCAGCTCCAGCACCAACAATCAGCACATCATACATTCTGCTTCTGCCTTGAAAGTTTTTCAATACGCTTTGAAATTCGGAGAATCTGTAGTAAAAGAATAGCACAAAGAGATAGTACGATCGTGATCAGCGCCACAATACTATCGCCTTCAAAAAGATGACTAAAATTAAGTTGCGTAACATTGAAAACAATAAGCGCCAATGCGATGAGTGATAAAATTATAGTTGTGATTTTCATAATAAATTAGTGATTTGATTAAACCATTTCAAATAAAGTCTTGATGTTATGGGCAAATAATTTTACTGCAATTGCCAATAGAATAACCCCAAACACCTTTCGGATAACGTTGATGCCACTTGGCCCAAGAAAACGCTCAATTTTTGATGACGTTTTTAAGACGATAAAGATAACAACAACATTCAACAAAACCGCAACAATGATGTTTTCAACCGAATACTCGGCGCGTAAAGACAATAAGGTCGTTAAGCTTCCTGGTCCAGCAATCAACGGGAAGGCCAATGGAAATACGGTTGCTGTCATGCTACTGCTTTCTTCTGTTTTATACAAGGTAATTCCCAATGTCATTTCTAAAGCAATAAAAAATAAAATAAATGCACCTGCTACTGCAAAGGAGTTGATGTCGACACCTATGAGCGATAATATATTTTGTCCTAAAAACAGGAATGTGATAAGAATCAATCCAGCAATTATAGAGGCCTTACCACTTTCGATATGCCCAAATTTCTTGCGCAAATCGATGACAATCGGTATGTTGCCAATAATATCAATAACCGCAAACAAAATCATAAAAGCTGTAAAAATCTCCTTTAAATCAAGTTCCATAAGACAAACCGTTAAATTTTATGCAAAAGTAAAATATTTATACCGATTTAAATGCCAAATAACAGCAAATATTAGCTATTTTTGCACTCACTTTTCGAATAAAATCCGCTCATTTTTAAGCTAATACATTATGTTTCAATTAGGAAAAACTATCGTTTCAGAAGACATTATCCAAAAGGATTTTGTATGCAATTTGTCAGCATGCAAAGGCGCTTGCTGTATTGATGGCGATGCTGGTGCGCCTTTGGAATTAGACGAAACGAAAATCATGGAGGATATTTATGATAAAGTCAAACCATTTTTGAGACAAGTGGGCATCGATGCCATTGAAGCTCAAGGAACTTTTATCACGACTGATGATGGCGATTTTGAAACGCCACTTATTGATGGTGCCGATTGTGCTTATGTGATATTTGACAAAAAAGGAACGGCGCTTTGTGCTTTTGAAGAAGCCTACAATCAAGGCGTAATCGATTGGAAAAAACCAGTATCCTGCCACTTATATCCGATTCGGGTCACGGATTATTCTGAGTTTTCAGCAATTAATTATCACAAATGGGAAATTTGTGATGACGCTTGTACTTTAGGGAAAGAACTTCAGGTTCCGGTGTACAAATTTGTTAAGCAGGCGCTTATCAGAAAATTCGGAGAAGATTGGTATATGGAGCTTGAAAAAGTGGCCGAAAACTATCAGTAGTCTTCATTTTTTTACCAACCACACAGCATTTACTACAAACCATACATTTCTTCGTTTTCCAAACATTTGTTTTAGTAACTTGTAGTCTTTACGGCTATTTAATAATTATT
>JBARDR010000763.1:0-3925 GCA_049795335.1 Gelidibacter sp.
CGCCACCATCAATTAAAATATCTGTTCCTGTAATAAAACGCGCGGCATCACTTGCCAAAAAGTAAACCACATCAGCAATATCTTCGGGCTGACCATTACGTTTTAAGGGCGTCGCTTGTTTAATGGACTCCATTTGTTCAGGGTGCTCCTTTGCCGCTTTTAATCCCATCGGCGTTTCGATAACACCAGGCGATACACTTAAAATTCTTGCACCTTTCGCTCCCCATTTATCAACATTTTTGTGGGTTAGCAAGATGACCCCGCGCTTCACAAAATTGTACATGATATCGGAACTGTCATTCACAAATTGGCTTACCGTCTCAAAAGAACCTTCCTCCTGGGGATTGGTTAAAGCTTGATCATACTTTTCATAAGGCGGAATGGTGTGCGCCATCATCGACGACAGCAGGATAGCTACCGAATCCTTTTCAGCAAGATGGTAGAATGCATCTACTAAAAGTTCCGTTGCAACCAGATCAATGGTATATACTTTTTTAAGGTTTTTAACCGTGCCGCTTACCCCTGCGGTATGAATAAGGGCCTTTAATGCTCCTTTGTCTGCCACAAATTTCACAAGTTTTTTGATATCGTCTTGATTGGTAATGTCGCAAGCAATTCCGGAAACGTCAAAACCTTCTTTTTTGAGCGATTTAATGGCTTCATCCACTTGTTTCTGGGAATAATCTGTAATAATTATAGGGTGATCTTTAAAAGAATTTGTACAAGTTTGGCCAATGCCGCCTGCACCTCCTGTAATAACTATCATTTTTTTTTGAGCATCCATTTTCAAAATTTTTAAAAAATTAATACTAATAATGTTAATGTCAGATTGGTAAGTCAAACTTTATAGACGCTGGTTAAAAATGTCTTTTTAACCAGCGTCTATAGTAATTTATATCATGATTAGTAACGTGTCACAGCACAAAAACCATTAAATTTATCTGCGTTGATCGTCTAAGATCACTGATCAATAAATTTCTTTCAACGTTTTTTATCCTCAATCTCCTTCATTTCTCGGTTTTTGAAAACTATTTCTGAAACATCGCAATCCATTCTAATTGAATTTTAAAGCCCATTTTTTTATAAATTACGTGTTTAGTTTTGGTTCTATCAGCGGAGTGCTCTTAATTCTTTTCTGGACAATAGTGATTTTAGAAAGGTATTTCTAATTAAAAATATACCGCTTCAAATACTGCCAAAGGTGCTCTTCGGCCAACATTTAAGGATAATATATCGCCATTGATGGTGTAATTGTCTGCTAACTCAAAAACGTTTAAAAATTCAGAGTCGTGAACATCAACATCTGGACATATCATCAGTGTGGTCGCCATTTTACTAAACCGGATTCTGTTACCTTCTTCTAAAGTATATGCTCCTAAAATGGTATTGCAACCGGCAAATCCAGTAACTCTATTATCTTGTGATTTTAAGGTAAAGAAGATTTCACGTTGTTGATTTTCAGACATTTTCACCTCTTTGCCTTCTAAGGTTTTCAACTTCCAGTATTTTTCTAGGATTGGTGCATTTGCTACTTTTTTAAATTCTGCCAAGGGTGCCATTTTTGCTTTATTAAGTGACAATTTACCGTCAGCAATCGTGAAATTATCTGCGGTTTCAAAAACTTTTAATACTTGGGCTTCATTAATTTCCGAATCTGGACAAGCCATTCGAGTCATTCCCATTTGTGAGAATGAAATTCGATTTCCATTTTCTATCTTATAAGTCCCCATAATCGTATTACAGCCAGAGTAGCCATTCACACGGTTATCTCCTGAATTCAATGTAAAATGAATATCGCGACCATTACTTTCTGGATTTGCAATAGGCTTTCCTTCCAAAGTGCTGATGACCCATTTGGTGTTTTCAATAGCATTTGCTTCAGAAGCATTTGCTGATGGTGAGCTCGCTTTTTTACTCGTACTACAGCTCATGATTGTTAAAGCTATTAGAGCAAGCGTTGTGGTTTTCAATGTCATTTTTTTTGTTTTTTTAAGTTATAGTTTTTTTAATTCCAAACCGAATAAAATAAATCTAAAATTCAATTTGAGTTTGGTTTTTAACCTCATTATTTGAACGATTTCATAATTGCTTCCAAGTCGGATTGAGAACAGAACGTTGCAAAACCAATAACCATACCTTTGTTTCAATGATGCGAAATAATAGCACGTATTTACACTTAAAACATTACTAGAGTTACCGTAAAACAAAAATAAGTTTAGTTCGCAACATTACGAACTGAAAAGTGGTAAACTATTGTTAAATTGCTTTGGAAAAAGACGTAATCAATTGATCAACCGAGTCTTATCATTATTTAGCCTCGTATTCCTTAATTTTACTTATGGTAATCGCGACCAACTCCTGCATCTTTATCAGATAATTTGTAGTAATATCTCCGATGGATTCCTCATTCTTGAATTTTTCTGGATAATGGATTTTATTATAACTATTGATCTTTTCGACCAACTTAATTTCATTATCCAAGGATTGATGCTGCGCCTCTAAAGCTGACACTTGAAAATATTTTGCGATCTTGAAATAGCGCTTTCTATCGCCAGACTTTGTATAATAATCAATATGCTTTAATTGCGTGAGCACATTTAAATTTACGGAAGTAGAACTTTTACTCGAGCCCATAATTTCTCGTATTTCTTCAAAGGTCAACCCTTCATGAGAAGATACAGTCAACAAGGCATATATGCGTGCTGCCAAAGGCGCAATACGCAATGTTAGTTTCAATCGGAGACCAATTTCCTCAATCAGTTTTTGTTTTTCTATTGAAATGGACATGGTGACTTTTTAACAAATATACACTTAGTTCATAACTACCCGAACTAAATTGTGGTAAAGTTTTGTTATAAGTTCAAGAAGGAAAAACAGTTAAAACATAGACAAATAGCCTACCATTCAATAAATAGAGATTAGAATTCCACAATCCTCCTGTTATGTTCTTTTTCCGTTATAACCGTCCACGTTACAGTTATAGGGTTTTCTTTTTAAACATAAGGTGTACGATTAAAATAGCAATGGACAAAGCACCTCCCAAGTAACTCACACCAGTCCAACCATAATCCTGCCAAGCGATGGCACCTAAAGTAGTCCCCAAAGCACCACCAATAAAGAAACCGACCATATAAATGGTATTGACTCGGTTACGCGCTTCTGGATTCTTTGAGAATATAATATTTTGATTGGTAATATGCAAGGCCTGCAAACCTAAATCGATAAGAACAACACCTAAAATCAATCCAAAAATGGAATGTGCCGACATCGAAAAGATCACCCATGATACGACCAGTAGAAGTGCCGAATAAAGAATCAATTTGTTTTTACTAACTTTATCATTCATCTTACCCACGACAGTTGCACCAAGCGCTCCCACGATTCCGAAAACGCCAAAGGCTCCAGAAATAGTGCTTCCGTAGCCAAAAGAGTCTTCCATAAGAAACACCAATGTCGTCCAAAAAGCGCTCAAGCCCGCAAATCCCAATGCGCCACGTAAAGCAGCCAATCGTAAGGAAGGTTCGGTTTTAAAATAATGCCAAAGCGAGGCCATTAACTTACCATAGGTACCTTGATAATCAGGATTTAATTTAGGAAGTTTCCATTTCAAAATAACAAATAACACCACCATTAACACGGTTGCCGCATAATACATGGTACGCCAACCAAAAACTTCGCCTATATATCCACTGATGATGCGACTGCCCAGAATACCTATTAACAAACCACTCATCACAATACCAATAGCACGTCCCCTGCCCTTTTCGTCAGAAAGTTGTGCTGCCATCGGAACGAACAATTGCGGAACTGCAGACGTAAATCCAATGAAAAAACTACTAATAATCAGCGCTAATAAAGTATGGGAAACTGCTGCGGCAATAAGCGCGACAATCATGACGATAAAATCGAACAAAAGTATTTTATG
>JBARDR010000764.1:0-9550 GCA_049795335.1 Gelidibacter sp.
GTGAAGGGATGGTCGTTTCTTCTGAATTAAAGACTAAAATGGAACTTTTGCTGAAGGATGGTCATACCGCAATGCTGGTGGCTCATAATCATTCAGTCATCGGTTTAGTGAGCGTTATGGATGTGCCAAGAAGTACGGCAGTTGAAACCCTTAAAAGATTGAAAGCGATTGGCATTAAACGGATGGTTATGCTGACCGGCGACCATCAAAATGTAGGAGATTCCATTGCCAGACAAATTGGATTGACGGAAGCCAAAGGGAACTTGCTACCAGAAAATAAAGTTGAGGCCGTCAAGGCACTTATGAAACAGGATGGGAAAATCGCCATGGTGGGCGATGGTGTTAATGATGCTCCGGCCATGGCTTTTTGCACTGTTAGTGTGGCTATGGGGGCTGCAGGAAGTGACGTCGCTCTGGAAACTGCAGATGTGGCCTTAATGTCAGATAAAATTGAAATGTTGCCTTTTGTGATTGGGTTGAGTAGAGCATCCAAACGAATTATTACTCAAAACATTTGGATCAGTATGGGTGTGGTTGCTTTATTGGTGCCTTCTACCATTTTAGGGTTTACCAATATTGGATTGGCCGTGATTTTTCATGAGGGTTCTACCTTGGTGGTTGTTCTTAATGCTTTGAGATTGTTGGCTTACGATGAGAAGTGATTTTCAATAAGCTCCAAAAAATAAAAATCCCAAATTCCAATGCTGTGTTATTGGAATTTGGGATTTTATAGTTTGAGTATTGGGGCTCCTGCCTTTACTTCGACAAGCTCAGCAACCACACAGGAGTGTTTTTTACATTTTCATCAACCACGTTTTTACATCAACTTCTTGTTTGATGAGGTCACGTAAGTCTTCAATTTTTACGCGGGTTTGTTCCATGGTATCTCTGTTACGGATGGTTACCGTGTTGTTTTCTAAAGTTTCATGGTCCACGGTGATACAAAACGGAGTTCCGTTGGCATCTTGTCTTCTATAACGTCGGCCTACGGCATCTTTATCGTCATAAGCCACATTGAAATCCCAGCGTAAGTCGTCCATAATTTGACGCGCAATTTCTGGTAAGCCATCTTTTTTAACCAATGGTAAGATAGCTGCTTTAACAGGCGCCAATACAAATGGTAATTTTAAAACGGTTCTGGTGGTATTGTTTTCCAATTCTTCTTCAACTAAGGAGTTTGAAAATACTGCCAAGAACATACGATCCAGACCAATCGATGTTTCCAATACGAAAGGCGTGTAGCTTTGGTTAGTTTCATGGTCAAAATACTGAAGTTTTTTGCCTGAAAATTCTTCGTGCTGTTTTAAATCGAAATCGGTTCTGGAGTGAATTCCTTCCAATTCTTTAAATCCGAATGGGAATCTGAATTCAATATCAGTTGCAGCGTCCGCGTAATGCGCCAACTTCTCGTGGTCATGGAAACGGTAATTCTCTGCTCCCATACCTAAAGAAAGGTGCCATTTCATTCGGGCTTCTTTCCAATATTCAAACCATTCTTTTTGGGTGCCTGGCTGAATGAAAAACTGCATTTCCATTTGTTCAAACTCACGCATTCTGAAAATAAACTGTCTGGCGACAATCTCATTTCTAAAAGCTTTACCAGTTTGCGCTATTCCGAAAGGAATCTTCATCCGTCCTGTTTTTTGGACGTTTAGGAAATTCACAAAAATACCTTGTGCCGTTTCCGGACGTAGGTATAAATCCATTGCCGATTCTGCGGAAGCGCCTATCTTGGTGCCAAACATCAAGTTGAATTGCTTCACTTCCGTCCAGTTTCTACTTCCTGTGATTGGATCAGCAATTTCCAATTCTTCAATTAATGCCTTCACATCTGCTAAATCTTCAGTTTCTAAAGATTTTGCCATACGTGACAGAATGCGTTTTATATCTTCATAATAACCAACAACTCTTGGATTGGTGGTTATAAATTCTTCATTGTTAAAAGCATCTCCAAAGCGTTTTTCTGCTTTAGCAACTTCCTTTTCAATTTTGGCTTCAATCTTAGCGCAGTAGTCTTCTATTAAAACATCTGCACGGTAACGTTTTTTAGAATCCTTATTGTCAATTAACGGGTCGTTAAAAGCATCAACGTGTCCTGAAGCTTTCCAGGTTGTTGGATGCATGAAAATTGAAGAGTCAATGCCTACAATATTGTTATTCATTTGTACCATGGCTTTCCACCAATAGTCTCGAATGTTTTTCTTTAGTTCAGCGCCATTTTGTGCGTAATCATATACTGCACTTAGGCCATCATATATTTCACTGCTTTGAAATACGTATCCATATTCCTTGGCGTGAGATATAACCTTCTTAAATTGATCGTCCTGATTTGTCATGCTGCAAAAATAGAAAACCCTTCCAACTAAAGGAAAGGTTTGCATAAATAAATTTTATTCGGTTAGTTTAGAATAATTTGCGTGCTCCCGAGCTTTCTTTCCTTATGAAAAACGGAAACGAAATAAGTGCCTTTTGAAAATGGTATATCCTTGCTTTCTGCGTTGACTGTTGTGCAAATATCCATCATTTCGTTGTTATAATTAATGAGTTGCTTATCACTATAAATGAGTAATGCATTGCCAAATTCAACCGCACCTTTAGATCTAAAAACGTTGTTTAGCGGATCCAGAATTTGGATGTAAATTTCCTTTATCCCTTTTTCGGTCAATGTGTTCTCTGCCAGCGTGAAGCAGACGTTAATAAAGTTGGCACGAGACGCTTTAGTGGTCTCAATTGTATCAACTGCTGATTTGTAAGCTTTTGCATTGAATGAAGTTGCAGTTAATAAGGATTCCTTTTCGAGCGCATCGTTCAAGGATTTGTTGGTTTTTAAAAGCGCATTGTTGACTTTTTTTTGCTCTTTTAAAGCGTTGTTAGCCATTAATTTTTCCTTTTCCAAACGTTCGTTGAGCAAGCGGATGGAATCTACAATTTTAAAAAGAAATGTGTTTTTTGATTTAATATCGGAAAGATCAGATTTGACGCTTGTAAACACAGAAAAATCACTGGCCATCAGTCTTAATTTTTCTGAAGATGATTTAGCGTCTAGTTTTATACTGTCTAATTGCTCCGATAAGATAGTGCTAGTTTGGCTTATGGCATCATATCTCAATATCATTTGAGATAGTTCGCTTTCAACATGTTTTTTCTCTTGTTTCAATGAGAGGTGCTCAGCTTTATTGGATTGGTAAGCACTAAAACCAAAAACGCCAACAAAAGCAAAAGTGACAATCAATGAGCCAATAATAATTTTATAGCTAAAAATTTGAGGGTTAACTATCATAATTAATTATTAAGGGGAAATATGGATTATTTAATTAAATGCAGTCAAAATATATATTAAGTTTGTTTTGTGTGCTTTTAATCGATAAGATGATAATAAACTTGTTAAACTTGTTTTTTCCAAAGGTTTGTTTAGCATGTGACAACCAGTTGGAAACTAATGAAATATATGTTTGCACCATTTGCAGGCATGAATTGCCGTTGACCAATTTTGAAAGCACAGTTCATAATGATGTGACCAAGAGACTTTATGGGCGCGTTCAATTAGAAAATGCTTCAGCCTTGTTTTGGTTTACTAAGAAAGGACTCGTGCAGCATCTGATTCATAATTTAAAGTATAAAGGTCATGAGGATGTTGGTAAGTTTTTGGGTCAGTGGCTTGGTCAGGAACTGAAACATCAGGAGCGTTTTAGAACAGTTGATGTGGTTATTCCTGTGCCTCTTCACTCAAAACGTTTGCGACAACGTGGTTTCAACCAAGTTCATAAGTTTGGAAAGGAGCTTGCAGAGGCCTTAGAATGTGATTTTAACACCAAGGTTTTGCGAAAAGATAAAGCATCAAAAACTCAGGTTTTCAAGGATCGAATTCGACGTTGGATTACCGATGAGACGTTGTTTGTTGTCACGGATTATGAGAGTTTAAAAGGAAAACACATTCTTTTAGTGGATGATATTATTACGACAGGAGCAACCATTGAAATTTGTGCCAATGCTTTGTCTAAAATTGAAGGGGTCACAATAAGTGTGGCGGCCATGGCAATTGCGGAGTAATTTTTCCGTTTTTATTAAATATGTCGTTTATTTGCTAAAATTTCTCCGAGGTAATGTTTAAAGCCTATTATAAATTATTTCTTTTTGTTGGTATTCTTATGATGCTGGTCAATTGTGCCAATAGAGGCAATCCTTCAGGTGGAGAAAAGGACATCGAGCCTCCAAGAATTTTGAAGTCATCTCCAGAGAATTATTCCACGAATTTTAAAGCCAACGAAATTAAGATTCAGTTTGATGAGTATGTCAAAATAAAGAATGTTCAAAAACAGCTCATTATTTCTCCTCCAATGGATCCGGCTCCAGACATTATGCCCATGGGCAGTGCGAGTAAATCAATTACCATCAAAATAAATGACACTTTAAGACCGAATACGACCTACTCTTTTAATTTTGGACAAAGTATTGTTGATAACAACGAGGAGAATCCTTTTTCATACTATAAATATGTCTTTTCTACGGGTTCTTATATAGATTCTCTTTCTGTAAAAGGTGCGATTATCGATGCTGAAAAACGAGAGCCAGATACCTTCGTTTCCGTAATGTTGTATGAGGTTGATTCGACTTATACCGACTCTACAGTTTTTAAAACCAAACCCTTATATGTTACCAATACCTTGGATAGTGTGAGTACGTTTAGTATTGATAATATTAAGGCAGGAAAGTATCGTTTGGTGGCCTTAAAAGATGAAAACGGCAACTTTACCTATCAGCAAAAATCTGATAAAATTGGATTTTGGGAGAAAGATATAACCGTGCCAACCGATTCTTTTTATGAAATAAAACTATTTAAGGAAATGGCTGATTTCAGTGTGGACCGTCCAGTTCAAGTTTCTAAACAAAAGATTCAGTTTGGCTATAGAGGCGATCCTAATGGCGTGACTATTGAAATGTTAGAAGGTAAGCCTGCGGGGTTTGAACATCGCATTGTCAAAGATGCCCAAAAGGATACTTTGTATTATTGGTACAAACCGAATGTTGAGGTGGATACCACTTTATTCGTCGTAAAGCATAAAACCTATAGTGATACCTTAAAACACCGCTTTCGGGATTTAAAGGTCGATTCACTCAAAATTACAGCCTCAGTTTCAGGTACTATCAATTTTGATGAGGATTTTACAATAGAAGCAAATGTGCCGTTTGATAAATTAGACGTGACGAAAGTATCCATTATGGATAAGGATTCTATAAATATGGCTTTCAAAACAGAATTTGATACCCTCAGCAATAAATACCGTTTTAAGTTTGATAAAAGCGAGGCCAATACCTATAAAATCCGTTTTTTGCCTGATGCGTTTACGGACTTTTTTGGTAAAGTGAATGATACGCTGAACTACTCCCTTAAGACCAAGCGGTTTTCTGAGCTATCCGATGTTCGAGTAAGTTTAATAAATGCGGAATATCCTGTCATCGTGCAATTGACCGATAATAAGGGCTTGGTTAAGTACGAACAGTTCGCAGATGCACCTCGCATCTTCGATTTTAGGCACATCAATCCGGGAACTTATTACTTGAGAGTTGTTTATGATGTTAATGGGAATAGAGAGTGGGACACGGGTAATTACCTTAAAAAAATCCAACCAGAGCGCATCAGTTATATGGAAAAGTTGGTTGATGCCAGAACAGGATGGGATTTAGTGGAAGAGTTTACCTTATTAAAAACTGATCCTGATCCGCCAAAAAATTAAATTTAGATCTGTTCAGTTCAAGGTCCTCTTTTTTAAGAGTCACAATTTCTACTGCTTCTTTGTCGAAAGGAATGAAGTCTATCCTGTTTCCTAATACATCATACACGGCCGAATGTCCTGAGTATTCATGGTGGTTGGCGTCTTTGCCAACACGGTTGACACCCACGCAATAGCTCATGTTTTCAATGGCGCGTGCTTTCAATAAAGTATCCCAAGCCACCATGCGTATGGCTGGCCAACTGGCCACATAAATAAGAACGTCATAGTTTTCAGAATTTCTTGACCAAACAGGAAATCGGAGATCATAACAAACCAAAGGACAGATTTTCCATCCTTTGTAGTCTATCATGATTTTTTTACTGCCTGCCGTATATACCTTGTCTTCGCCAGCTAAAGTGAAGGTATGGCGTTTGTCATAGTGCTCTATCTTTCCGTTGGGATGCACAAAAACCATTCGGTTGTAATAATTGTCATCTTCGATAATGACCAAACTTCCAGTAATGGCAGCTTGTTTTTGAGCGGCTACTGTTTTCATCCAGGAGATGGATTCGCCATACATGGTTTCAGCAACGTTTTGAGGGGTCATCGTGAATCCTGAAGTAAACATCTCAGGAAGTACAATCACATCTACAGGATCAACGATAGCTTCGATTTTTTTTGAAATATGCGCTCGGTTTTGCGCTGTGTTTTCCCAAGTCAATTCGGTTTGTATGAGGGCGATATTTAGAGTTTCAGACATCTTAAGCACGATTCAGTTTTGTTCTGGCTTTTTCTAAATTGTTTTTGTATTTGTTTAGTTTTTTTAGCCATTTTGCGTCATCATTCGGCGAAAGTTTACCGCTGTTTTTGAGTTTTTGGTACTTGTCTTGCTGCTGATCAAATTTTCGTGAAGCTTTATTAACTTGGTCTTGCGCTTTTTGTTTTTGTTTGAGCGCCTTTTCAGCTTTCTTTTTGGCTTTTTCAGTGTCTTTTCTTGCTTTTTCGGCCCTCTTTTTGGCTTTTTCAGCGGCCTTCGCTTCTTTTACAAGATTTTTGTGGGTTTTGAGAATATCCGCTTTTTCGCCGGTTAGCAGTGAAAGCGTAATATCCTCTCCCTCATGAAAAATAGACTTTCCTTTAACCTCATAAACTTTACCGTCTTTAATAACATTTTGGGCATTAACGGTAATTCCTAAGCCTAAAAAAAATACAATCATCCAGATTTTCATAGTGTAATGGTTTATTATTTAAGTAATCTATATCCTGATTTACGAGGATAGAATTCCATGATTAATAATAGAGCAAAAATACGGATTTTTAATCATTTATGGATTTTTACACACGCAAGAATCTTGTGGTGAGGTGTTCTTCTGCCGTTAAATTCTATTCAAAATTGTGGCCGCTTCCCGCAAGGTCTCATCAGTTTTTGCAAAACAGAATCGCAGCACTTTTTCATCTAAATTATCAGTATTAAATACTGAAAGTGGAATTGAAGCAATTTTATGGTCAATGGTCAAGCGTTTAGCGAAGTCAACATCATTTTCTGTAGTAATATTGGAATAGTCCAATATTTGAAAATAAGTGCCTTGTGCTGGCGTAAACTTGAATCGGGAATCTTCAATCAGACTTAAAAATAAATCGCGTTTACGTTGATAAAAGTTGGAAAGTTCCAGATAGTGATTGGGCTCTATCAAATAATCGGCCAAAGCTTTTTGCATCGGATGGTTGGCGCAAAACACATTAAATTGATGCACTTTTTGGAATTCTGCCATCAGCTCTTGTGGCGCACAACAATAGCCTAATTTCCAACCGGTGTTATGAAAAGTTTTTCCAAAGGAGGCTACAATAAAACTTCGCGACTTCAAGTCTGGAAACAAACATGCACTTTGATGTTTCTGATCATCAAAAATAATATGCTCATAAACTTCATCACTCAGCAGAATAATATTGGTGCCTTTGAGAAGTTCCTGTAATTTGAGCATATCCTCTTTAGAAAACACTGTGCCACTTGGGTTTTGCGGTGTATTGATAATGACCATTTTTGTTTTGGAGGTGATGTTTTCGGCAACCTCTGTCCAATCCACTTTATAATGTGGTGATTTTAATTGAATAGAAATTGGTTTTCCGCCATTGAGTTCTATGGCGGGTTCATAGCAATCATAAGCAGGCCTGAATAAAATGACTTCATCATCAGGTTTTATGAAGGTCGAAATAATAGTAAAGATAGCTTGGGTCGCGCCAGCGGTAACCGTTATTTCTGAATCTGGATGGTACGAGGCATTATAAAGTTTCTCAAACTTATTTGTTATCGCCACGCGCAACTCTAAGTTTCCAGCCATTGGCGCATATTGATTGTAGCCAGAATTCATAGCATTGACCACTAAATCAATCAGATTTTGATCACTCTTGAAATTTGGAAATCCTTGCGATAAATTCAGGGCGTTATTTTTTTGTGCGAGCGCGCTCATGACTGTAAAAATGGTCGTGCCAACATTGGGAAGTTTTGAATCGTGATACATTCTCAAGTTCTTTAATTTTATGAAAGATACTATAAACAAAGATTTTCGACTTCTTTAATCTGGTTTTTGTTTGAAGTTGACAAAGATGCTCTTCTGTTTCGTTGGCCACGAATACACGAATTAAATAGGTGTTGACCGATTAAAGCTTGAAGTACTTCTTGTAAGCTTCTATAAATACGATTTTTTAAAGTTTGGTCCAATAATACACTTCTTTTATTCTTTAATACAAACGCTATAGGAAAATTCGGATTCAGATGAGGTCTTAATTTGTAGTTACCTAATGGTCTATCAAATTAATTAAACATTCAGATGTGCTTTTAGATGATTGTCATTTTTAGTCTCAGAACATCCTAATAGGATGGTTTAATTTGTTCTGAAATTTGATTTTAAATTCCCATCTTCATGTTTTTACGTGTCAAGTCTTCGTTCTTGATTCTAAAAGTGAAGCGGTCTTGATTCTTTTAACCGACATACCTCGATAAATAGTTTAGTATTACTGGTGGCTTCCTTATCTTTGGGACCTTAAAAAAACAATTTTAGATATGAGAATTTTCAAAATTTTATTTCTTTTTATTGCATTTCAAGTTTCTGCCCAACAAGGCGGAATGTGGATTCCGTCCTTGCTTCAAGGAATGAATGAAGACGAAATGCAAAGTCTGGGTAGTAAACTTTCAGCCAAGGACATTTATGATGTTAATAATTCGAGCTTAAAGGATGCCATTGGTCATTTTAATGGCGGATGTACGTCGGAGGTGATTTCGAACAATGGTTTGGTTTTGACCAATCATCACTGTGGATTTAGCCAAATTCAGTCCCATTCATCTTTAGAAAATGATTATCTACAGCATGGTTTTTGGGCGATGAACTTAGATGAAGAATTGCCAAACGACAACTTATATATTGAGTTTATTGTCAGAATAGAAGATGTGACCAAACAGGTTTTAGAAGGCGTTACTGATGATATGACTGACAGAGCGCAGCAATCAAAAAAAGGAAGTAATAGTGCAGCCATTGAAAGAGCGGCTAAAAAAGAAGCGTGGCAAGACACTAAAATCAAAGCGTTTTACAAAGGCAACCAATATTTCTTGTTCGTTACCGAGCGTTATACCGATATCCGATTGGTTGGAGCGCCACCATCAAGCATTGGAAAGTTTGGTAGTGATACTGACAACTGGGTTTGGCCGCGACATACGGGCGATTTCTCATTGTTCAGAATTTATGCCGATAAAAATAACCGTCCAGCAGCTTATTCAAAAGATAACGTGCCGTTTAAACCAAGACACTTCTTGCCGGTGTCTTTAGATGGCGTGAGTGAAG
>JBARDR010000765.1:0-1973 GCA_049795335.1 Gelidibacter sp.
GTGTATTATTATTCCAGCAAATTCACAGAACACAATCAAAGCCAACGAGAAGTTCAAAATGATCTCAACGATCATCAAAAGCGGCTACGAATAATAAACCATGCCATTGAAAACGAAAATGTATGGAATTGAAATCAAATAATTCAGTTATTGTGGCCCATCCCGACGATGAAACCTTATGGTGTGGAGGGCAAATTTTGCTGCATCCAAACGATAACTGGTTCGTGGCGAGTTTATGTAGAAAAAATGATCCAGACCGCGCTCCAAAATTTAAAAAAGTTCTTGCAACTTATCAGGTCAATGGTAAAATGGGCAATTTGGACGACGGCCCTGAACAATTGCCTTTAGATCAGAAAGAGGTGGAAACTGCAATATTAGCCATTCTTCCAGAAAAAAAATACAATCGCGTCTTCACTCACAGTCCTTTCGGCGAATACACTAAACATTTACGGCATGAAGAAGTGGGCAGATCCGTCATCAGCTTATGGAATCATAATAAAATAGCCATCGATATCCTTTGTCTATTTGCTTATGAAGATGGTCACAAAACCTACTATCCGCGTGCCATAGAAGCTGCTGACTTTTGCCAAAAGCTTCCACTCAAAATATGGACCGAGAAATATCGAATCATCAAGGACCTCTATGGATTTGACAAATCAGGATTTGAGGCCAAAACGACTCCCAAAAAAGAAGCCTTTTGGCAATTTAAAAATGCTGAAGATGCTCAAAAATGGTTAGAAAAAAATATTTCTAAAAAAAAACAAACCCAATAATGTTATGAAAGTACTCGTTCTTTATGACTACCCACCTTCTCCCGGCGGACTCGCAACACAGGGCGACATGCTTTACAGAGGTCTGCTTGAATTAGGAGTAGACGCTCATGCCGTTCATTTTGAATCCGCACAAGAAAAAGAATGGTATTACCGCTGGTTTGAACCCGATATTGTGGTTGGGGTCGGTTATTGGGGGCATACCCCTCATCTTGTGCTTCATCCCCAGAGATATGGTATCCTAACGGCACCTTGGTTGGTGGCAGATGGCTATATCGCAAACTATCAAGAAGTTTTAAACGAACTACCACTCATTTTAGTCACCTCCAATTGGGTAAAGGAAATGTATGTGCGTGATGGTATCAGGGCCGATACGATAGAAGTGCTTCCGGTGGGCATAGACACCTCGGCTTTTAGGCCTTTTGATAAAAAAGACCCTAAAATAGTAGCGGTCCGCGAGGCTTTGGGTATTTCGCCTGACCAGGTAATGATTTTAACGGTAGGTGGCGATGCGGCTTCTAAAGGAGCACAAGAAGTAATGCAGGCACTCGCCATCATCGATACCAAAGCTCCCGATTGGAAATACATTTGTAAAGTATGGCCGCAACCTCGCACCATAGTACAGAACATGATCGACCTCAAAATGGCTGAATCGCTTGGGCTTGAAAAGAATATTACTTACGCCACCAATACTGTTTCTCGAAACTTCATGCCTTATTTAATAGGAGCCTGTGATATTTATGCGGCGCCTTCACGTTTGGAAGGCTTTGGAATGCCACAGGTTGAAGCTGGAGCATGTGGCAAGCCTGTAATAGGAATAAAAGCGATGGGGATGTTAGATACCCTCATCGATGGGAAAACTGCTTTTCTGGCAGAAGTTGCTAGAAAAATCGTCGTAAATGAAGTCGTATTAGGCGAAGAGTCTGGTTTTAATAAAGATCGAAAAATCGCCTTTGACATTCCTAGGACGGTTGATTATCGCGCCAATACTCAGGATATCGCCGCGTACATGTTGAAGCTCATGGAAGATGAGCAACTGAGAGTTACAATGGGAGCCGCGGGAAGAGAACGCGCCGTAGAACATTTTGATTATAAAGTTGTGACGAAAAAATTCTTACAGATTTTGCAAGATAGATTAGGCATTGAATAAGTCCCTAAAAAAACGAAATCAAAGTGCCTTGTAAAAAAGACAGAGAACAAGGC
>JBARDR010000766.1:0-1830 GCA_049795335.1 Gelidibacter sp.
TTAAAAAGCCCCTTGGATTCCTTATATGAATCAGCTACATTTGGGAAGGATCAACCAAAACAAACACCGACATAGGGTATATATACGTCACTCCGATGTTACGGATGACATATATACACATGTTGGCAGTAATATTAAAACGACTAAATTAAATTAGACAAATATGGAAAAATTTCAACCTCAGATTTATAGAATCAATGATATCTTGAGTTGGTCGGAGAGAAAAGAACTAGTTTTATCTCCGAAATTTCAAAGAAGAACAGTTTGGAGTCCGAGAGGGAAATCGTATTTAATCGATTCTATTTTAAAGGGATTTCCAATCCCTCCATTTTTTATACGAGAAAAAATCTTGGTTAGAGAAAGGAAAACTGTTCGTGAAGTTGTTGACGGTCAACAAAGATTAAGAACAATTTTAGAATATGTAAGCGATGGATTTAGTGTTATGAAAATTCATGATGAAGAAGTTGCCGGCTTAAAGTATTCACAACTATCAGAAGAATTACAACAAACAATCCTATCCTATCCTTTATCTGTAAACACTCTAATTGGTACAGATGACTCTACTGTATTTGATATTTTTTCGAGACTAAATGCGTATTCAGTTCCTTTAAATGACCAAGAAAAATTAAATGCTTTGTATGTTGGTGTTTTTAAACAATTTATTGATAAACTTTCGAAAAGTCAATTTACATATTGGGAAGAAAATAAAATTATATCGAAAAGCCAAATTGGTAGAATGAAAGAGGTTGAATTTACCGCTGAATTAATATGTGCTATGCTTTTTGGACTACAGAATGGAAAAAAAATCATTCGAGATACATACAAAAAACATGACGATGAGTTTATACATGCAGAATTAATGGAGGAAAGATTTGCTCAAACATTAGAAGAATGTAAAATTTTGTTGGATAATAACATACAAGAATTTGAATTTAAAAGAATGCCTTTATTTTATTCATTGTTCACGGCATTATATGATTTAAAGTATGGTTTAGAAAATACAGAAGACAATGCTGGAAATGAAATGAATTTAGAAAATCTTGCAGATGTTCAAACGGAACTTTACAAAATCAATTCTACTATAAACGAAGACGAAGAATATGATGAATATGAAGGATTTAAAAATGCGTCAAAAAGTAGTACTGATAAAATAACAAATAGAAGATATCGTCACGAAGT
This sequence comes from Gelidibacter sp., assembly GCA_049795335.1. Taxonomy (GTDB): domain Bacteria; phylum Bacteroidota; class Bacteroidia; order Flavobacteriales; family Flavobacteriaceae; genus Gelidibacter. Next base: position 1,180 of record JBARDR010000766.1, read on the forward strand.
ACTAAAAGGAATTATTGAACCTATATATTCTTAATTATGACATTGCAACAAGTCAGAGATAAGTTTATTAATACGATTACCGAATCACGAGACTTATACACTCATTGTTTAAGTCCAGTCGGTTTACATACAGATAGTGGTGTAGAAGCAGCCTTCATACAGTTACATAAAAATTGGGAAGTTTTTTTGGAAGAAATTCTTGTTTGTTTACTAAACGGGCAAACTGTAATAAATGGTAATCCAATAACACCAAAATTGACAATTGCAGATAGAAGTCTTATCCGTAGCATAATATATCAGGATAAAAATTATATTGAGTGGACAGATGAAACAACCATTAAAAAAAGATTTGAAAGACATTTAGACATTCCAAACAGAATAATAGATACGTTAAATACTATTAGTACTGAATTGAAAGATATTACCAAAGTTCGAAATTTTATTGCTCATAGTTCCGGTACCGCTAAAATAAACTATGAAAATCTTGTTAGGGCAAGATTAGGTGGGAATCCAAACACAACTAGAGCAAGTCTTTTTTTAAAATCAATTGATAGTGAGGATGCAAATCAAACATATTTCGACAAATATATCGGAACTTTAGAAATTGCAGCCGAAAACATGATAGGGGCTTAAAATACTACTGCCAATAAC
>JBARDR010000767.1:0-3766 GCA_049795335.1 Gelidibacter sp.
ATCTCTTAAGGTAGTGTCAAAAATTTGAACATTATTATCAGACATTTGTTGCATTTTATTTCTGTATTGACTAGCTAATTTATACTTTGGATTTAAATTCAGAAGGGCAATGATTTGGCTTTTACGACGTTCAGTCGATTTTAAACATTACAAACCTTTGATTTACAACCTTTTAAATGACGTTTTAACGTGATGACTAAAGAGCAAAAAGATAATTTATTTCAATTGGTAAAATCATTGACCAAGTCAGAAAAGCGACAGTTTAAACTTTATGTTGGCCGACTTGGAGTAAATTCAGATTCTAAATTTTTAAATCTTTTTAATCTTTTAGATAAGTCCAATACCTATGACGAACCCGCCATTATAAAGACAGGAATTGTTAAAAAACAGCAGTTGGCGAATGTCAAAGCACATTTATATAAGCAGATTTTAATTAGTTTAAAGCTTAATCCATCCCATCAAAATATCCGTTCGCAAATACGAGAACAACTTGACTTTGCCTCCATTTTATACCATAAAGGACTTTATAAACAAGGCTTAAAGATATTGGAAAAAGCCAAGGAACTCGCCATGCAACATGAAGAGAAAAATCTTGCCTATGAGATTGTAGAACTCGAAAAAATCATCGAATCGCAATACATCACCCGAAGCATCAGTACCCGGGCAGACGAACTGACCACTCAAGCTGAAAAATTAAGCGAACTGAATGGCATTACCAGCAAACTCTCCAATTTATCATTGCAATTATACAGCATGATCTTAAAATCTGGCTATGTTAAAAATAAGGAGGAAGCTCAAAAAATCACGGCCTATTTCAATGACCAATTACCGAAATACGAAATTTCAGAATTGGGATTCAGAGAGAGACTCTGGTTATACAACTCCCATTTATGGTACAGCTTTTTACTTCAGGATTTTTTAAACTGCTATCGCTATGCCTCAAAATGGGTCAATTTATTTCATAATGACCCGCACATGATCAGCTTAAACCCTGTGTTTTTCTTAAAGGGCAATAACTATTTATTGGAAGCCTTATATTTTATCAGAAAAAAACCAAGATTTGTAAAACAGCTGCGTCTTTTAGAAAAACAATTGGAGCATCCGGATTTTCCAAGGGATGAAAACGTTGAAGCTTTAATGTTTTTATGTTTGAATTTCCATCGCATCAATCAACATTTTATTGATGGAAGTTTTGAGGAAGGCTTAAACCTCATCCCAAGAATAGAAAACAAATTAAAAAAATTCAGCAGTCGTCTTGATGAACACCATAAGATGATTTTTTATTACAAATTTGCCAGTATGCAGTTTGGCGCTGGTAATAATAAAGCCTGTATTTTCTATTTGGATAAAATCATTTCGAACAAATCACTTTCCATGCGGGAAGATTTGCAGGTTTTTGCACGGGTTTTGAATTTGGTCGCACATTATGAAGCGGGATTGGATTATCATTTGGAAAGTCTGCTGAAAAGCACCTATAAATTCCTTATAAAAATCAACGATTTGTACGAGGTTCAAAAAGAAATGATCAAGTTTATTAAAGGTTTACAGGATATTTATCCACATGATTTGAAAGACGCTTTTATCGCGCTGCATAAAACGTTGAAAACCTATGAAGACCATCCTTATGAGCGTCGTGCGTTTTTATATCTGGACATTATTTCCTGGTTAGAAAGCAAAGTCCAGAACAAACCTGTCGGGCAAGTGATACGTGACAAGTATTTAGCAGAGACGGCTTCATTAGAGCATAAGAAATGACTTTTAGATTAATTCTACAGTAAACTCATAAGTCATTTTAAAATTTGACGTAGAACAAAAAATTCAGGATGTTTTCATCTTAATCGATTGACCTCCAATTCGAAATTAATGATAACTTTGATCAACGTCATAAAGTCATAAGTCGGTTTTGAATACCTATCGCAAACACAGAGTATCCACCTCATTTGTGGCAGAAGCTAATAAAATTCAATAATGAGATTTTTTCAACTTTCCCTCGCCCTTCTATTTTTCACAGTTCCGCACACTATATGGGCACAAGACTTATTTAAGAAAAAGGATTCCCTTGTCACTAAAACGCTATCTCAATCTTGGGAGCTCGATAACGAGGATAAAAATGGCACATTTAAGTTGAATTATTACAAGCCATTTTATATTTTGCCTGTGTATTGGAGCAACAGAATGAATACAAACCCGCAAAGCGTAGGTCAACCAAATGCTTATGATGAACCTATTCCGTTTCATTCCACAGAAGTTAAATTTCAGATTAGTTTTAAGACCAAAGTTCTGCAATCATTTTTATTTGGCAAAGGCGATCTCTGGGTGGGTTATACGCAAATCGCACATTGGCAAGTATATAACCAGAAGCTTTCACGACCATTTAGAGAACTGAATTATGAACCTGAGCTTATTGCTAATTTCCCGTTAAATTTTAGTGTTTTTGGCGTTGAAGCTAAAATGATTGGTTTGGCTTTTAACCATCAATCCAATGGGAGGGCTGATCCAATTTCAAGAAGCTGGAATCGCGTTGTATTCAATTTCACCATGGAACGTGACAATTTCGAATTAGCTCTCAGACCTTGGATAAGACTTGACAATACCACTGAAAATGATGACAACCTAGAAATCCTGGATTATGTAGGACGCGCCGAAGCCAATCTTTTTTATAAAAAAAATGGTCACAGTCTCGATCTTTTGGTGCGCAATTCGTTGTCATTTAAGAACAATCATGGGAGCGTTCAATTCAATTATTTGTATCCTATTAAGAATAACCTGAGAGCTCATTTACAGATTTTCAGTGGCTATGGCGAAAATTTATTAGATTATAACCATTACCAAACTACTGTTGGACTAGGGCTCGCTTTTGTGGAGTGGTAGGATTTGACATGCTCTACTAAAAACTTTATCAATAATTTTAGTTTTTAATAGATGGTCAACACTCTTTGACAGGGCTACTATTGCAGGAATAACTGAATGACATAATACATCTTCGGCTACATTCCCTTTTAAATAATCTTTTTGACCTGTTCCATCAAGCGTTCAGCTCCTATCAAATGGGAATTCCATTTTGAGCTGCTTTAAAAATATTCTAGCTTCTGGATTATCTTATGACATCACTTTTTAAAGCTTATTTTTCATTGTACATTTTTGTGTCCACATGGTCGATGAATTTTTATTTTTTATCTACAATTAGCATTAAATCTTATATGTTCTATCACATTTAATCATCATATAGGATTAAAAAATCATAAATTATTTATTATTTTTATTCGTGCTCCATCTGGCTTGGGGGTTTACGCACAAAAATCCAAACAAACAAAAACACAAAGACACCCATTATCGCAGTTAACATAAAGGTAACTGAGGCTCCGTAAAACGTCCATAACAATCCTGCCAAGGCACTGGCAATCATCAAGGCGATACTTTGCAAGGCGACAAATAGCCCTATTGCTGTACCCAACTCTTCTTTTTTGCAGAGACTTGCCACCCAGGCTTTCGAGATGCCCTCCGTTGCCCCCATATAAATTCCATAAATCCCAAAAAGCAGATAAAACAGCGCGTGGGTACGAGCCTGGGCCATTCCAAAATAAATACCTGAAAAAAGGATTAGCCCCAAGAGAAAGATCCTTTTGATGCCGACGCGATCAGCCAAAAAACCCAGCGGAAATGCCAAGAGCGCATAAACTAGGTTGTAAAAGATATAGACCTTAATCACATGATTCTCGTTTCCTGTAGCCTCATTTACTCTAAGTAACAATAACATATCAGAACT
>JBARDR010000768.1:0-1645 GCA_049795335.1 Gelidibacter sp.
GTTATAAGGTTTGTCTTGGTCAATTTGATAGCGGATACCTACCCAGCCATGGCCTTTATATTGTTTGGCAAAATCAATGGTGGTGACGGTATTGGCGTAAGAAAAGAACATTTTGTTGGGATGTTTATCTCTTGAAAGACGTTCTTCAATTAAGTTTATTTCATGAGATAGCATTTTTCTCAAACGCGCTTCGGTCACATACCGTCCATCTTCTTCGGCGCCATAAATTGCATCGCTGAAATCTTTATCATATGCAGACATTGCCTTAGCAATAGTGTTAGAACCACCGCCAGCTCTAAAGAACTGTCTTACAGTTTCTTGTCCCGCCCCAATTTCAGCAAAGGTTCCGTAAATATTCTCGTTAAGATTGATACGAAGTGCTTTTGTCTTTAACGACGGAATATCTTCAAATTCCCTGTCGCCTTTTAAGGTGATCTCCATGTTGTAGATTGAGTTTTTGTCAACTACAAAGGTACTTAATTGCTATCTAAAACAAAAAATTAAACCTACTTTTGTTCTAAACAAAGCACCTTTGAAAATTACATTTTTAGGAACAGGTACATCTCAAGGAATTCCAGTCATAGGAAGCACCCATCCTGTCTGTTTAAGTGAGAATCCAAAAGACAAGCGTCTTCGGGTTTCGGTGTTGGTCGAATGGAATGATTATACCTATGTGGTAGATTGTGGCCCTGATTTTAGACAACAAATGCTGAGTGCCAAATGTATCAAATTGGATGGGGTTGTGTTCACCCACGAACATGCCGATCATACGGCTGGTTTGGATGATATTAGACCGTTTTATTTCAAGCAGGGCGACATTCCGATTTATGCGCACATTCGTGTTTTAAAAGCGCTTAAGAAGCGTTTTGATTATATTTTTGAAACTGACAACAAATATGCAGGTGCACCGGGTGTAATGCCTATCCGAATTGAAAACAAACCCTTTAAGTTAGGGGATTTAGAAGTAATGCCTATTAATGGATTGCACTATAAGTTACAGGTTTTTGGATTCAGATTTGGAGATTTTGCCTATTTGACGGATATGAAAACGATTAAAAATTCTGAAGTCAAAAAACTAAAAGGTGTCAAAGTGCTTGTTGTAAATGCTTTAAGAGAGACTGAGCATATTTCGCATTTCAATTTAAAAGAAGCGCTAGCACTGATAAATGAAGTGAAACCGGAACGCGCTTATTTGACGCATATTAGCCATATGATGGGATTTCATGAGGAAGTGCAAAAGAAACTTCCAAAAAATGTATTTTTGGCTTATGATAATTTAGTAATAAACCTATAAAATTTTATGAAAGGAAAACTCTTTATGTACGCATTTGTATTTGCGTTTTTATTAATAGTATTTCAATATGTGAATTCAAAGAACATCTTTGAAACTTATCAAGAGAAAATGACGAAGCACATCGAAAGAGAGCAAGTGTTGAAAGATTCTATACGAAATTTGAATAGAGAATTAAAGGAACTGAAGGATCAGCTTGAGATGGAATAGAGGATTAAGAATTTGAAATTGAAAGTGAAATTGAAATTGCTTGCCCTCGGTGGCTTTAGCGAAGGAGAGAAGTCGAAAATTCTAACACTAAACTTTTTATTTTAAATTTGGAGTAAGAAAATTTAAGACAAAGTAATCTTAAAT
>JBARDR010000769.1:0-2283 GCA_049795335.1 Gelidibacter sp.
ACTGTAGATTTTTCAGGAATTGACTCCAGTTTCCAATATAACTTGCCAAATATTGTTTTAATAATCATTCTTCAAACTCATTATTATATTCAAGAAGTTCATTGTCATAAATATCCTTAACAAAAAACTCTTGAACCCAAATATTTCCATTTTCATTAAATTGTCCAATTCTTATTTTTGGATAATCATAATCAACGGGCATCATGATTTTGACTATTTTCAGATTTTTATAAGGTTTTTCTAAAAGATGTTGATATTGCAAAGGTTCAAATTTAAAAGAGAAGTTGTTAAAAGTATTGTCCTCTTTAATAAAGTGCAACATCACCTCTTCATCAATTGCCTTATTATTATTAGTTATGAAAAACAAATTATGGTCGGACAATAAAATATAAAAATCAGATTTAGTCTTGAAAAATTTACCATATTGCAAATGGTTCTTAAAATCTTCATTGATTAAATTATTTATCGGAAGCTGGTTTTGATATCTATTGATAACGTCTAATATCTCTTTTGTCATAATCTCTTTTGACCAAATATTTGACGAGCTTTGATCTGGATTCCTTTTAAACTGACCAATTCTAATGCCCATATACTGTTCGAGATTAACATTTCTCTGAATAACATCCACTTTAGAAAAAACACTGCTTAAACTGTCGTTTATTAAAAATTCATCTTTATAAAAGTCTTTGTTAATAAAACTCTCATCTTGATTAATTAAGTGCAATAGGAACTTATCCTTAGAAAACCCTTCTTCTTTAGATGAAAAGATATACATATTATTTTGATAAAGGGAAATCCCGATGTTTTCATTTATTTGATTATAATAACCGTTAAGAAGTGCGCGCTTGATAGTTCTTTCAGTTGTTGTTATGTCAATTTTTGTTTGCTTCTGTTTATCTTGGCAACTATAAAAAGACACTAATATTAAAAAGATAAATTTGAAATGGCGCATTTTTCTAATTTTTTGACAAAACTATGAAGATATTTGGTAAAATAACATTTAATAGTGTTTTTGTGACCAACTTTGGTCTAGTTCTAATAATGAGCTTATTGTTAGTTGGAGATACTTTAACCAGAGTATATCTTAAGGAGAATTTGAAATTCTCTTTTCTTTTTAAAGCTATAATAACGTTAGTCCTACTTGTTATTTTAGTCTATTCGAATAAGGCCTTATTAATTGGAATTGTATTGTTATGCCTCTCAGTATCAGTAGGAATGATTTTCAATAACCTAAACGATTTTATTCCTAAAACCTCTTTGGTATTTGAATATCTCTCTGGCTTATTGTTCTTTAACTATTTAATAATTAATAATAAGAAAAGAGCATTATCAAAGATATTCATGGTTGTTTTTATTTTTTATTGCTCTACCATTTTGATAGCATTCCTATTTCAGGTTGGTTATCTTAGAACTTATTATGGACAACGGTTTGGTTATATGCCCTTCTTTAGCTCTCAAAATGAATTCTCATTTATTATGATTGCTATTATAATATTTTTCTACAAAAAATATTTAAAATTTCCTTCAGAAGTCAACCTAGTGCTTGTACTAATGGCAATAACAAGTTCATTGTTAATTGGAACAAAGGTTTCGTACATTTTTTCGTTTTCATTTATTGTTTATATATTCCTCAAAAGATATAATTTTAAAATATTGATCTTTTTAACAACTCTACTATTTTTGCTAATATTTCTTTTAAAAGACTACATATATAAATTTTTATATATTTCTAATAAAGTTCTTTTGGATGTATATTCAGAAAAAGGATTTATAAACTTCATGTCCAGTTTGAGATATGAGTTTTTCAAGGACAGAATGGACTGTCAGTTTCTGAAAATGGATTTTTACAATTATTTATTTGGCGGTATACAGATATCATGCATTACGGAAATGTCCCTAACAGACATCTTGTTAACTTTTGGACTATTTGGTAGTCTTTTTTATTTTTACCTTTTGAGGAAGTTTATATTAAAAAAATTAGATCTGGACATATTTGGGTATTACGTCATAACTCTCATTGCAATTTTATCTTTTTTAGGTGGATACTATTTTGAGAACCTATCAGCTCAATTTTATGTCATTGGTGTTCTTTATATTTATTATTATCCATCGAAAGATCTCTCTCAAAAAACATAAGAGTAATAATAAATGCATAAAAATATATTCCCATTTGACGCTCAAGAAGGTTTTCTGAGAGTTGAAATAGAAGAAAAAAACTAAATATCACAACAAAATCGGTTTTCTTGAATTTTAAACCCTTTATCAGTAATATCACAATAGATG
>JBARDR010000770.1:0-4426 GCA_049795335.1 Gelidibacter sp.
GTTACGGCTTGACGTTTTGCTGGGTCACCAACTTTAATTTCACCACCTTCTACGAAAGCAATGACAGATGGCGTAGTTCTTTTACCTTCTGCGTTAGGAATTACAACTGGCTCATTACCTTCCATTACCGAAACGCAAGAGTTGGTTGTACCTAAATCGATTCCAATTATTTTACTCATAATATATGTTTTGTGTTGAATTATTAATTTTTTATTTCTCTTAGTCTATGTCAATGATTGTGCCATGCCAGAAAATATGACAAGGTGTCATTATTCACTAAATCTTGCGCCTATTTATGGTTTGTTTACAGAATTGATTTGTAATTTTACATAAATTGTAAAAAGAATTGACATGAAAAAGATCGTATCCTTATTAGTTGTATTCGTTGTTGTATTGACAGCCTGTACTGGCGACCAGGGCCCAATGGGACCTCCAGGTTCTGCGGGTAATGACGGCGGCATCATAGCCTCCTCAGCCTTTGAAATTGAAGTAGATTTCAACGCTGCCAATGAATTTTCTCATACCGAAAATTTTGGCTTTGAAGTTTCAGATACCGATGTGACCCTTGTGTATATTTCCTGGGAAACTACTGACGGTAAAGATGTTTGGCGTTTGCTGCCTCAAAACGTCTATTTTGATGATGGTACCCTTATTTATAATTTCGACTTCACACAAACGGATGTACGATTCTTTCTAGACGGCACTAAAGATCTTTCAACCTTGGATGCTGAGTGGATACAGCAACAAGTTTTCAGAGTGGTTGTCATCCCTGCCGATAATGTCGGGGTTGATGTTTCCAATTTGAACGATGTCATACAGGCCTATAACATTGATAGTTTTGAGATGAAATAGGCTTAAAAGGAAATTTATTTACAAAAGGATGTTTTTAGCACACTCTTTTGTCAGTTAAATCGTGTCTCATTAAAAGAGAAACGACAGCCAACTGACATTTCATTGTGATATAAAAACATCCTTTTTATTTAAAGGACTTAATAAAAATGAAAAATCAGATTGTCCTTCAGGCACTTAAAACTCAAGTCTCGGTTTTAATTTATAGAACTCTAAAAATCGAAGGCTCTATTCGACCAAATGCATTTCTTCAAACAAACAATTGCCTTGTTTTCCTAAACATCTTCTATAACAAACAGTATATTTGCCCGTTCACTTAAACGTTTGCGTCAATGGAGTGTATTTCTGTATTTGATATGTTAAAGATTGGTGTTGGGCCATCAAGTTCCCACACTTTAGGTCCGTGGCGCGCTGCAGAACGCTGGATCGCGGAATTAAAGGAAAGTAAGAAATTTGAAAAGGTGGAAGAAATAACCGTTGATTTGTACGGCTCTTTATCCTTGACAGGAAAAGGTCATGCTACCGATTACGCCGTCATATTAGGTTTAAGCGGTGCAGATCCGGAAACCGTTCCTATTGACAGTATTGAAACGACCATTATTGATGTCAAAAACAAACATACCTTGCATTTCAACAACGAAATGCCCGTTACTTTTGATGTCAAGAAAAACATTGTGTTTAATAGAGAGTTTTTACCATTTCACGCTAATGGCATGAAATTTACCGCAACTATTGAAGGACGACAATTCAGCTCCACCTTTTATTCTATCGGTGGCGGATTTGTGGTCAAAGAAGAACGCAAGACATCAAAAAGGAAAGAGGAAATCTTTCAAAACACTTTCCCCTATCCTATCCGATTAGGCACAGAATTACTGGCCTATTGCCATGAGTTAAACTTGCCAATTTCTGATGTCGTTTTAGAAAACGAGAAATCCATCCGGGATATGGAGACCATCGACTTTGAGTTGAAACGGATCTGGGACACCATGTTGGAATGTATGTATATTGGCTGTCATACCGAAGGCAATTTACCTGGCGGACTGAATGTGAGGCGCCGAGCGTTTGACATGCATAAAAGTTTGAAATGTGATTTGCCGTACAGCAATCCTCAAGAATGGTTGCAAACCATTAGAAAAACTGAAGTCAAGTTTCGTGAAATCCTTAAATGGGTTAGCTGTTTTGCACTCAGTGTCAATGAAGTCAATGCGGCTTTAGGTCGTGTTGTGACCGCGCCGACGAATGGAAGTGCTGGGGTTATTCCTGCAGTTTTGATGTATTATATGGTCATCGAAAATCATGAGGCCGATTTTGAACATATCAAGAAATTCTTATTGGTTTCTGGAGAGATTGGCAGTATTTTCAAGAAAAACGCTACTATTTCAGCGGCTATGGGCGGATGTCAGGCTGAAATTGGCGTGTCGTCTTCCATGGCAGCAGCTGCACTATGCGAATTATTAGGAGGTTCAGCAGATCAGGTTTTGATTGCTGCTGAAATTGCGATGGAACATCATCTTGGATTAACCTGCGATCCTATTGGCGGCTTAGTTCAAATTCCGTGTATTGAACGGAATGCCATGGGTGCCATTAAAGCCATAAATGCTGCAGAACTAGCGTTAAACACCGATCCAAAAAACGTGAAGGTACCCTTGGATAAAGTAGTGCAAACCATGTGGGAGACGGCAAAGGATATGAGTTCAAAATACAAAGAAACATCTGAAGGTGGTTTGGCGGTTAGTGTCAATCTTTCGGATTGTTAGTGTTAAATAATGAAAGACCCGAATGCCGTGGAAATTTGAAGAGTCACTGCTTATTATTGAATTTTATACTATATTTCGTCCCCAAATAAGGCTATCCCCAAATCAATTTCATGAGTTATTCTCCTTTTAAAATAGTACTTTATATTGTTATTACGCTTTTGGTATTGCTGGGAATAACTTTTTTCAGCACTTCAAAGAAGTTCGATAATGGCATCACTCAAGAAGGTTTTTTTATAGGCGACCACCATATTAAATACCCGACGTTTGACAGTTTTCTTCAAGAAAGTGGCTCAGACCGTTCGCATAATAAAAGTTTAGATAGTATTGTGAGCAATATCGAGAACTTGGTTAAAGATCTCGATGACGACAAACCAGCAACGTCACTAAAGCCAAAAATTCCAGATTTCAAGAAAATAGACACCTCTAAAGTGCAGCGCATCAGTTATCCTGATAATCGATTGGCCTTTATTGCCCAATTGCGCGAAAGTTTGGAAAGTGGTCGTTGCCGTATCATCCATTATGGCGATTCACAACTGGAAGGCGATCGCATTTCAGCCTATCTTCGGAATCGTTTACAAGGCATCTATGGGGGTTCCGGTCCTGGTTTTATTCCGATTGTACAGGTTTACCACCAAATTAGCGCCAATGTCACGCCGTCTGACAATTGGACACGACATGCTTATTTTGATCCCACACAGGCCAAGTTTCCGCATAAAAAATATGGCGCTTATTCATCACTATCTCGGTTTACAGAGGCTTATGAAACGGTGGACAGTCTGCTCCTTGATTCTTTGAAAATAAGAAAAGCAACGATAACCATCGGCGTTCCGACCAAATCCTACGGACTTTTAAAAACCTTCACTAAAATAGGTTTGCATTACGGCCATACCGTCGCCCCAACCACTATCAAGGTGTATAATGAAGATGTACTGATCAAATCGGAGAACTTAATTGCAGATGGCTCTTATCACAAATTCCCTATCGATTTAGCAACAACGCCTTCCAATCTTAAAATTGAAATTGAAAGCAAAATAAGCCCCGATTTTTATGGACTTACCTTAGATGGGAATAGTGGCATTTCCTTAGATAACGTCGCCATGAGAGGTTCTTCAGGCACCATTTTCGCTGGCACAAATAGTGGCAATTTTGAGAAAATGTACCAGCAATTACAACCCGAATTATTGATTTTTCAATATGGCGGTAACTCGGTTCCTTATCTCAAGGATTCCTTAGCGGTAAAAGAATATGCCAGTTATTTAAAAAACCACATCAATTGGGTCAAACGTAAAAGCAGTAATGCCAATATGATTTTTATCGGCCCTTCAGACATGACGACGAATGAAAATGGCCAGATGAAAACCTATCCACTGTTACCTTATCTAAACAAAATATTGAAACAAACCTGTAAGGAAAATGACATTGCTTTTTGGAGCATGTACGATGCGATGGGCGGAAAAAACTCAATGCAACATTGGGTGGATCAAGGACTGGCCGCCAATGACTATACCCATTTTTCGCCCTCAGGCACCAAAATCATCTCCGAATTATTTTTTCTGGCGTTGTATTTGGATTTAAACACTAAGAAATGAAAAACAGCGTAACCCTACTTTTTATACTATTTACATCGCCTTTTTTTGGACAGAAGTATCTTCTGGACAGCCTCCATCCAAAATTAGGACATCTGATTAATTTTGAAGCCAATACCTTTAAAATGGCAGAAAACTCGCCAACATTCCAACAGTTTTTTGCCAAAATGGATTCGGTTTACAGTGGCAAAAAACAAAATCTACAAATTTTCCATATTGGTGGCTCCCATATTC
>JBARDR010000771.1:0-9189 GCA_049795335.1 Gelidibacter sp.
ACATTAGCCAAAAGGTTTTTATCGATGATTGTTTTCGCAACATGAAGTGATTTTTCATCGATATCAGTACCAACAAATTTCCAGTTAAATAGCGCATTTCCCAATAATGGATAAATGCAGGTCGCTCCGACACCAACATCCAAAATACTGATATCAGTTTCCAAATGGCTACGTCTTAATAAATCGGACAAATGATGCATATAATCTGCGCGACTTGGGATAGGTGGACATAGATTTTCATCAGGAAACTCCCAGTATTTTACGTTGTAATGGGTATAAAGCAATGCTGTATTTAAAGCTTTAACCGCTTGAGGATTTGAGAAATCAATGGTTTGAGTTTGAAAATCATTAACAAAAACATAAGGTTTTAAGGCCTCATAGTTTTGGACGAGTAGATCAATGTCGTACTTATCATTATGAAAAGAGTTTTTATGCAAATTCTTGTGTTTTTAGTGAGATTTTTCTTTTAATTTATTTTCTATTCTTCTATCAGGAATCAACCATATAATGGCGACTAATATAAAAATAGCACCACTGATCCATACATCAATGAAAGCCCCCATAATGCCTAAGATATATAAGATTGGTGATATTTTACCTTTCATATCTTTTCCCAATGCGATCGCCAATAAAGATTGCTTTCCTTGACTTTTAATAATCAAGGTTTCTAAAATAAAATAGGCAATCGCGGCACATAATAAGACAGCACCATACAAAACCATTGTGGCGGTAGTGAACTGGTTTTCCCCCATCCAACCGGTCACAAAAGGCACCAAAGATAACCAAAAGAGCAAATGCATGTTGGCCCATAATATTTCACCAGTAACATGGGTAGTTGCTTGCAACATATGATGGTGGTTGTTCCAATAAATCGCAACATAAATAAAACTCAACACATAACTGCCAAAAATGGGAAGCACTACTTGCAAATCTTTAAACTCGCCACCTTTTGGCACCTTTAACTCCAGCACCATGATCGTGATGATAATTGCTAAAACGCCATCCGTGAATGCTTCTAATCTACCCTTGGTCATAACTACTAATGATGTATTGGTGGACTACTATCTCTACATTGCTTCTATTTTAAGATCCTAATGCTGAACTTGAAGCTTTAAGCTTTTTACTTTTTTTATAGCTTGTTCAATATCTGCCATCAAATCCTTTTTTGATTCTATTCCCACAGAAAATCGAATCAAATTATCGCTAACACCAATAGCATCGCGTTCATGTTGCGTCAATAAGGCATGAGAGGTTTTATGAGGCGATAGCATGGTGCTTTCTACACCTGCCAAACTCATGGATGATTTGATCAACTTTAATTCATTTTGAAACGCCATGGCATCTAATTCGTCATTCAATTCAAAAGACAGCATCCCGCCAAAACCTTTCATTTGCGACTTTGCCAGATCATATTGTGGATGAGATTTAAGTCCTGGATAAAACACCTGTTTAACATCCTCGTGTTGAGATAAAAACTTCGCTAGTTTTTTAGCGTTTTTATTTTGGGCATTCACACGTAAAGCCAAGGTTTTCATGCTACGTTCCAACATCCAAACGGTCATATCGCTTAAACTACCGCCCAGATTTTTCGCCATATTCCAAATAACATCCCTATGGGCATTATTGCAAGCAACTGCACCCGCTAAAATATCAGAATGTCCTCCCAAATATTTGGTGGCGGAATGGATGACAATGTCAATCCCAAAATCGATGGGATTTTGATTAACCGGACTGGCAAAGGTATTATCAATGGTGGTGAAGATGCTTTTTGATTTTGCCAAGTCAGCAACGCCTTTAATATCAGTAATGGTCAATAAGGGATTGGAAGGCGTTTCAATATGAATCAATTTTGTGTTTGGACGAATCGCCGCTGCAAAATCAGAAACTTCATAGCCGTCCGTAAATGTAAATTCGATGCCATATTTTGGAAATTCCTCTCTAATAAAATTACTGGTACCGCCATACAAAGTGTTTTGAACCACAATATGATCGCCTTGTTTTAAAAATGCCAAAAACACCGTGCTGATAGCAGCCATGCCACTTCCGAAAATCATTCCTGCTTCGGCATGCTCGAGGGCAGCAATTTTTTTTGATAAATACTCTTGATTTGGCGTATTAAAATAACGTGGATAGCGCTTGATTTCCACATCATCAAACTGATAGGAAGTGGACATATAAATAGGCGAAATTGCCCCTTTAAACTGTTCATCCTTGATTTCGCCGACATGGGTGCAGATGGTATTCAATCCATAATTTGATTTTGACATGATATTCGATCATTTAGTAAGGTTTAAAATTACGAATAAATGATTATAGATAGTCATTTTCAATCTTGCTTTTTAACCTCAAGACTGATTTTACATATAGACATTATTATTCTCTAAGAATATGCTTTTAATAAAAAAACAGAAATAAAATCTGAAAAGTTTGATGAAAAAGTATAACGCTTAAAAATTATTCAAAACTTCAAAATCATTTTTAGGGATTGTTACTCAATTCTATTATATTCGTACCGCTATTAATAAACTCCTCTCCAAATGCTTAAAGCCGTATTATTTGATATGGACGGTGTGATTGTGAACACCGAACCATTGCATCATAAATCCTACTACCAAATGTTTGACGACATCAATATTGAGGTGTCTGACGAACTTTACGCTTCTTTTACAGGACAATCCACAATAGCGATTAGTCGCATATTGATTGATCATTTTAAGTTGCCGATGGGACCACAGACCTTGGTGGAACTTAAACGTCATCATTTTAAATATTTGTTTGAAAACGACGATGAATTAGCACTTTTAAATGGTGTTTTAGACCTGATCAAAGACTACCACAATAATGGGCTGACCTTGGTTTTGGCATCTTCTGCCTCCATGGAAAACATCAATAATATTTTTGAGCGTTTTAATCTCAATCCATATTTTGTAGCCAAATTAAGTGGAGCCGATTTAAAAGCCTCTAAACCGCATCCTGAAATTTTCGAGAATGCGGCATTGGCCTCCGGTTTTGAACGTCATGAATGTATGGTCATAGAAGATTCAACCAACGGGATTAAAGCGGCAAAAGACGCAGGCATCTTTTGTGTTGGGTATGACAGTTTTCATTCCCATGATCAAGATTATTCACTCGCCGATTTAGTGATTAGTGATTTTAAGGAGATTGCTTATGATACCATTTCCAAAAATTTCACATCTGTCCTGGCTGAAAAATAACCAGTTCCACATCTCATATTAAATAACCTGCCTAATGTTTGGCAGGCAGGTTATTAATCCGATGAATTCGTAGCTTAATTTACTAACGAAATAATCCATTTAGAAAATCGCGAAAAAACATTCCGATTATTTCATTCATATAAATCTTTAAGGTTCACTTTTCCTTTTTCAAAAGTTCATTTTGCTCTTTCATCAAATCAGTCAATTGTGAAAGCAATTCAATATCTTTTGGGGTTTTGACGGTTTTATTTTTAGGATCATTAGCCTTCTCTCTGATTCTATTCAGAAATTTGACGATCAAGAAAATGGTAAACCCAATCACTAAAAAGTCAGTAGCAGCTTCGATTAATGCGCCATAACCGATGGCAATTTCTTCGGCTATCAATTGTCCAGAAGCATCGGTCACTTTATCTCTTAAAACAAAACTTTTGTCCTGAAACTTTAATCCATTGGTCATTAAGGATAAGGGCGGCATCATCACTTTTTTAACCAGTACATCGATGACCTTATTAAAGGAGGCGCCAATGATAATACCAACGGCCATATCAATCATATTGCCTTTTACAGCAAACTCTTTAAATTCTTTAAAAATTCCCATTTCTGTTTACTTTTTGAAAAATGATAAAATATTCGTTTAATATTAATGGCAACAGCCATAAACAATGTGTTTATGGCTGTCCATATCTAATGCATAAAATATTTTTATTTTTTGTAATACATGACATATTTACGATAGGCTAAAAGCGCCAGAACCGCGACAACGGCTACCGCGATCAGAATAAATTTCACACTCACAATCTGGTCGCCACTAGCGTAAGCATGAAGTCCTGAAAGATAGAAATTCACTCCAAAATAGGTCATCATGATACTCGCAAATGCAATTATTGAAGCAAGGTTAAAACCAAAACGACCACGAAGCCCTGGAACCAATCGCATATGAATTACGAAGGCATAAACCATAATACTGATCAAAGCCCAAGTTTCCTTAGGGTCCCATCCCCAATAGCGTCCCCAACTCTCATTGGCCCACATACCTCCTAAAAAATTTCCAATGGTCAATAATACCAATCCAGTAGTCAACGCCATTTCGTTAATAATGGTAAGCTCCTGAATATTTAGCAACATCTTCTTTTTATTGTCTTTGTTGGTAACGATCATCAAAATTAAAGAGACTATTCCTAATATCATACCCAAGGTAAATGGCCCGTAGCTCATTACAATTACCGCCACGTGGATCATCAACCAATAACTATCCAAAACAGGCTCTAACGTAGAAATAGCTGGATCCATCCAGTTCCAGTGGGCTACCATCAAAACAATGGCGGTCACAAAGGCGGTTGCTGCAACGGTCAAATCACTTTTACGTCCAAAGGCTAATCCAAAGAACATGGTAGCCCATGCTACATAAATCATTGATTCGTAAGCATCACTCCAAGGCGCATGCCCTGAAAGGTACCAACGTACAATCAATCCTAAGGTGTGGAGAATAAACAATCCTAAAATGATAAATTTGAAAGTCTTCACACTGACATTCACAAACTTATTGTTACTCTTGAAAATCTGTACAATCAACAGAATGAACATAAGGGTGCCAGCATACATGTACCAACTGAACAAATTTTTAAAAATATCATATTTGTTATAGGCGATTTCCGTTTTTATCTTTTTCTCCGACAGCATGACCTCACTTCCATATTTTTCTTGGGTCTTGGTAATGCCATTCAATACCGCATCAGCCTTTGAAAAATCGCCATCTTGCTTCGCACTATTCAGCGTTAATAAATACGCGCTAAAACCATTGTTGATAAAATTCCCCAAAAGTGAATCACTTATTTTCTCACGGTAACCTTCATCTCTAAACTCCTTTGAAGAGATCCATTTGTTATTGTCATCATTAGGCACTGGGAAAATTTTCATTGCACGCCCTTCCAAGGTATTGTGCATTAAATTAACACGTTGATCGGCTTCCTTAAACTCTTTCTGAGATCCATTTGGAATTGCTGCTCTGTAGGCTTCCTCGAGATATGGCTGTAATTTATAGTTACCTGTTTCTGTGAAGAAATCGATGAAGGTCACATGTTTTTGATCAAACGGAACGCCAATGATCTTTCTAATGGTATCTGCTTTTTGAGGCGCCAAATATATGATAGGCACATTATACCATAACAACGGACTTTCCTGAATGGATAATATAATTTGATTGGCATCAAACCCTTCATAAGTATCATGCTTGCTTATTTTACGCAACATTTCAGAAGCATAGGTATCCATCGGCATCATACGACCGCTGTAATCCTGAACTACAATATGTCCAAATTTATCGGCATGTTGCTTTGGCGTGATATTGGCCCTTAGCACTGAATCAATTTGCGCTTTTGTTGGTCTACCACGATGATCATGTCCATCATCTGCAGAATGTTCTTGTGAAAAGCCCAACGAAGAGAACGCTATAAATAAAACAGTTAACCCTTTGATCTTTTGCCTTTTAACTTTATCCAACATTTTATTCAAATCTGCAAAACGCGTGTTTCTGTCAAACCAAATCGCCATAAGTCCAATATATAATAAGAAATATCCAATATAAGTTATCCAAGTCCCCCAGAAATCATGATTTACAGAAAGAATGGTCCCTTTTTCATCTGAATCAAAACTCGCCTGAAAAAAGCGATAGCCTCTATGATCTAAGATATTATTCATATAAATATGGTAATCGTAGTCACCTTCCTCCTTATCCAAAACCGTGACTTTACTTTCATAGGAAGAATAGCTTTTCTCTGTTCCAGGAAATTTGCGCCCTATAAATTCATTCAATTTTATTTCAAAAGGCAATTCCATCATTTTGGAACCGTACTTAAGCGCAATCGTCAAATCGCCAAATTGGACTTGTTCAAAAGGATTATTTTTGAAAGGCCCACCTAGTATATTTGCAGTTTTCGTTTCGCCATTGACTGTCACTTTCATCACGACGCCATCTTCATCGCCTTTTAGCATTTCTGATTTTTTAACCACATCAAAAATGCCTTTTTCTACAGGTTTAGGAAAAACCATGGACATATTCCCAATAACGTAACGCGAACGTAAAATTAACGGTTGGACGCTGTCTTTTACCAGAATTCCTGTGGCGCGCGTGGCCATGGTCATATAATCGCCATCGTAAGGCGACTCAATGGTTAAACCACCTTCAGGCGTCGTCATAATATTGATGGCACCAGGCGTGTGTTTATCTAGGGAAATCAATACGTTATGTAAGTTTTGAACTTCTCCGGATTTCAAAAAGTGATTATGCGGGCTGCCGTCTCCAGCTTCCACCAACTTCAAATAGGACTCTCCAGATTCATCAGGAATAATATCCAATTCTGCCCCTTTGATGTACTTTTCAAGTTCAATGGTCACCGGAACGTTATTATACTCAGTTTCGACTTTAAAGTGATTGTTTAGTCGGTATGAGAAATCCACTTCGCGCTCGATTACTTTTCGTTGCGCCACACCATTAACCATATAATCTCCGTCGATATAGGTGGTGACATAGGTTTTTTGCGATAAAAATTGACTTTCAGATTCGCCTTCCCGGATATGCATCATGCCTTCAAATCCGATATAACGGGTAATGAATGCACCAAAAATGATCAGAACAAAGGACAAATGAAGCGTTAAGGTTGCCCATTTTTTCCATCTCAATAATCGGTAACGAAACATATTACCAATAAAATTGATCATAAACATTGCCATAATGGCTTCAAACCACCAAGCATTGTAAATTAAATGCCGTGTATAAGGGGTTGGTGATGTTTCTTGGTTGGCGTCCATAAATGTCCCAGTGGCCATTGCAGCGGCGAATACGACAAATAGGATAGCGGTTAAACGTGTAGAAAAAAGGATGTTAGCAAGTCTTTTTTGCATGATAGAAGAACTGTTTTTTGCACTTTTATTTAAGCAGTGCAAATTTAGCCTTTTTTGTTGATTTGTTGCGGATTAAAAAGTGTTAAAGTTCAGATAGTTTGGATAAGTCATGATATTAATAAGAAAGAGTGAAATGGAAGGATGATGGTTGACCGAGGTCCGATGGACGGTAACTGAATACTGAACACCGTCTTGTAAGCTATTTCGCAAAGTTACCCAATGGAAAAACAAGGATTAAAAAAGAAAAATTGAATATTTTCAACTTTGAACATTGTAATTCCCGCAGATGGCAAGGACTTCTTCAGATGAAGAAGCAGATTAAAAGGTGAAATAGCATAAAACAGACTAATTATCTACCAACTGAATTCTAAAAACTGTAACTAATAACTGCCGACTGGAACCTGTGACAGAGGATTACCGGCTACCGACTGAAAACTGATTTCCAACTTTAAATATCAAATATCAATCCTTGCACTTTTCTAACCTTGTCTCGCCTGAAAAATATGCATAAACATAAAGGACCCCATTTTGCGGGCGCGGTTTTTAGCATTATCAGCATATTCGCCCTCAAAAAGTTCGTCGAGGGTTTCAAACCATAAATTCATCCACAATCCAAAATGCACTTGTGTAATGGCATTATCATTTTCACGATCCACGTCTATATGCACTTGTAAAGGGTTACCATGATAACGGTGTTCCAATTTTTTGGTCATGAACAAACTGCTTTCCCAAAATGTGGTCAAACGCTCAATATGTGCTTCCCAATCTTTTATAATCCGGTTGAAAAAAGGTCCTAAAACAGGATCTTTTCTAACTTTTTGGTAAAATTCTGAGACAAGTAAATATACATCCTCCCTATTTTCAATATCTTTTTTTTCCTTTTTCAACTATCCCAAACGAATCATATTAATGATAAGAAACGTTGTGTGCACCAAAATTGTCACAATAAATAAATTGTAAATCACTTTGGGTTTCATTTGCGCATACAACGCACCATTATAAGCCATTGCAAAGCTAACCACTAATGCTAAATCTAAAAAATGAAATGTCTGAAAACTATTTTTAAGTATAAACATGGCGGCAACCGAACCCAAACAGCTTTGAAAAATAATACTCAACGGAACGTATAAGGTTAAGTGCTCTTTGAAATCTTCCAATCCTTTAGTGTAAAGTGTCATAATTTCTTTTATTTAGTGTTTCTACAAAGTTCCTAAACGTTTCTTCGTATTTTTATGACTCAAATCATAAGGCCATGATCCCCGAAGACATCATTCAACAATTTGGAGCGAACTTAAAGAATTATGCAAAAGATCAAACCATTATCCGTGAAGGCGAGTTTGCCGAGTTCTATTTTCAGATTAAAACTGGCCATATCAAAATGTATAACCTTACAGAAGATGGAAGGGAATTTGTGCAAGGTTTTTTCAAAAACGGAGACTCTTTTGGCGAACCACCACTGTTCGGCGCTTTCAAATATCCCGCAACGGCGTTAGCTCTTGATGCCTCAGAAATTTATATGCTTCCAAAAGCTTCCTTTTTTAATCTTCTAAAAACGCATCCAGATATTCATTTAAAGTTCACGAAATTGATTTGCAAGCGCATGGTATATAAAGCGAAAATGGCGAGGGAAGTTTCCATTTATCCGCCAGAGCATCGCATTTTAACCTTATTGCACCATCTTAAAGGCAACTCCAAAACCGATAGCAGCTTTGAAGTTCCTTTAACCCGTCAACAAATTTCAGATTTAACAGGATTACGTGTTGAAACCGTCATACGAGCCATTAAAAAACTAGAGAAGTCCGAGGCTTTAGCTATTATCGACCGAAAAGTTTTTATATAAAAACTGTGCTTAATCGCCATGCTTTTAGAAAGGAGCGACCTGATGATGAAGATAGAAAACCAAAAACTCCAAATTCTTATTCGTATTTCTTATTTCTTCAGTAATTTAGCAGCATGATTTCAGTAGTTATTCTTGGCGCAGGCAATGTCGCAACACATTTATTTAACGATTTTGATAAGTCCGATAAAATCACTGTTGCCCAGTGGTATAATCGAAATATCGACAGTCTTAAAC
>JBARDR010000772.1:0-3011 GCA_049795335.1 Gelidibacter sp.
ATAAAAAACAATTATGAAAAATACATTCCCAATCATATGCTTAATGTTGAGTGGTTCTTTAATGTTGGCACAACAAAAAATGACCCCCGAACTTTTATGGAAAGTAGAACGTCTAAGCGTAATGGGACTCGACCAAGACGGCTCAACACTCTTTTACGAAGCGAAAACACCAAATATACAAGGAAACAACTTCGACTCTAAATACTATAAAATGCCAGTTACAGGAGGTGTTGCTGTCGAAATTAAAAAGAACGATGTTCAAGTAAAAGACAAAAACATTTCGCCTGACGGGAACTACAAATTGTTTCATAAGGAAGTTCACATTGAAGACATCAAGGGCAAAGATGTCTATAAAAACCTGGAAAAATCGGATGTGTATATTTTTTCAGATCTAGATATCCGTCATTGGGATACTTGGCAAGATGGCAGCTATAACCACTTATTCTATAAAAAAGAAGGTTCAGAGGATGCTACCGGCACCGATATTATGCCTAATGAAGCTTACCACACACCTCAACGACCTTTTGGTGGGGATGAAGATTATGTTTGGTCTCCCGACAGCAAAAGCATATACTACGTTAGCAAAAAACTAAAAGGAAAAGCCTACGCTACCAGCACCAATACTGATATCTACAAATATAATCTGGAGTCTAAAACTACTGAAAACATTACGGAAGCCAATAAAGGTTACGATACCAATCCGGCTTTTTCTTCAGGAGGTGCTTTGGCTTGGTTACAGATGAAAACAGACGGCAACGAAAGTGACAAAAACGATATTGTTGTTTTAAACAATGGCGTGAAACAAAACCTCACTGCGAATTGGGATGGTACCGTCAACAGTTTTTTATGGGATAAGGAAGGGAACCAAATCTTTTTCACAGCACCTGTGGATGGCACTATTCAGATTTTTAGAGTGAATTATCCTGGCAAAAAACGTATTGCTCCCGTAGTTGAACAACTTTCTAAAGGTCAATTTGACGTGACCAGTATCGTGGTTCAAAAAGACAATTCGCTATTGGTTACAAGAACCGACATGAACCATGCGGCTGAGCTTTTCAGTTTTAATTTAAAGGACAAAACCTTTAAAGAATTAACGAATATTAACCGAGACTTATATGCAAGTATCGATCTTCCAAAAGTTGAAAAACGTTATGTAACCACAACCGATGGCAAACAAATGTTGGTTTGGGTTATTTTACCGCCAAATTTTGATGCTACCAAAAAATATCCAACGTTATTATATGCACAAGGCGGGCCGCAATCCGCTTTATCACAGTTTTACTCCTTCCGTTGGAATTTCCAACTAATGGCTTCACAAGGCTATATTGTGGTTGCGCCTAACCGTCGCGGGATGCCAGGACATGGTGTCGAATGGAATGCAGCCATCAGTAAGGATTGGGGCGGTCAGGTTATGGACGACTACTTATCGGCCATCGACGCTATTGCAAAAGAACCGTATGTAGACAAGGATCGTTTGGGGGCTGTAGGCGCCAGTTTTGGAGGCTACTCCGTCTTTTATTTAGCAGGGATTCACAATAAACGTTTCAAATCATTCATCTCCCATGACGGTGTTTTCGACACCCGAAGCATGTATGGCACCACCGAAGAATTGTTCTTTGTCAACAACGATTTTGGAGGCAATTATTGGGACAAAAACAATCCAACAGCCTTAAAAGCTTATAACGAGTTTAACCCAATTACCAACGTTTCAAAATGGGATACGCCTATTTTGATCATTCAAGGCGGTAAAGATTACCGTGTGCCTATTGAGCAAGGTCTCGGTGCTTATCAGGCCGCACAGATGTTAGGAATCAAGAGCAAACTTTTATATTTCCCTGAAGAAAACCACTGGATTTTGAAACCTCAAAATGCAATGGTATGGCAAAACGAATTTTTTAAATGGCTTAAGGAGACGCTTTAAGTGATTGCATCAACATAGTGAGTATTTAAATAAAGTCACTATTGTCCGATAAAAGAACCAAGACCACTGCGTTGATAGAACATAGAAAATAGACTGTTGTCGTAAATGATTGAAAGCGTATGATTTATTTTTAAACCTACCTTTAAAATTAATGTCTTTTATAAGTGTTTGCAAAAAGACAAAAGAAGCTTGTAATCGAATAAAACTTTAGAAACCTTTATTTATAATTTATAGAAGCCTTTGCAACATACTGAGAGGTTTAATCGGACAACAACAATAATATAAAGTATAGTAATTAAGCACGAAGGCGTCATATATTATTTCAACAGACTGAAAGTCTGCTGCCTTCGTGAAATTTATAGTAAACAATTTACACAAGATTTTCTTTGATGAGTGAATTTGTGAAAATTCGTGATCCCGACGATTCGGGAGTGTCAAAATTTTTCGAAGATAAAGTACATACCTGCCCGATGAGTTTCAGGCAGGAGTTTTAACTTAATTTGAATCCAATAAATTAAAATGATGCAAAATCAAGTAGCCATAATCACTGGCGGAAGCGAAGGTATTGGCCTTAGCATCGCTTCTGCCCTGGCCTCAAAAGGTACTCATGTTTATTTGGTGTCGAGAACATTAGAGAAACTGGAAAAAGCCCAAGAGATAATCCTTCAACAAGGCGGAAAAGCAGATATCAAGTCGGCGGACATTACCAATATTGACGCCATGAAAGACGTCATTGAAAGTGTTTACAAAACCCATGGCCGTCTCGACATATTTATCAATAATGCAGGCACTTGGCAAGGTCAGTCCCTAGACACTCCTTTTGCGGACATTTGGAAACTGATAGAGCTGGACATGAAAGCGCCTTATGCAATAGCGCACTATTTAGCGGGCAGATTTAAGGAAGAGAAAAACAATGACTTAAGAATCTTGACCATTGTTTCTCAAGCTGCACTTCAAGTATTAGGTAATTCTCTTGGCTATGGCGTTGCTAAAATGGGACTAGCTGCAGGACTATTTCATATTGAAAAGGAACTACTAAAAGAGGGAATTCAAAATGTTAAACTATATCGATTATATCCCAACTCTGTCG
>JBARDR010000773.1:0-3254 GCA_049795335.1 Gelidibacter sp.
GTAGGATGACAATACCAATGAATAATCCACCTTACTATCGGCCATGGTTTTTGTTAATAGATCGAGGCTATCTTCAAGTGAAACCACTCGGTCTTCATGGTAGTTATTAATATGGGTATGGACGTCAATAATCATAGTGAATTAAGTTTTAATGTATGTTAACAATATCGATAAAATTTGAGAGAAAGGCAAATTGGCAGGCAGTCTTCACCCAGCCCTAAAGAGTTTGAAATTTACTTCGGAATCTAGTTTATTGTCAGATTAGATATCGGTAATCCGTCACCTGGCAGATCTCTTAAGCGTCAATAAAATCCTTATACTCTTCAAAGAAATCTTCAAAAAGTGCCATTTTTTCATTGAAAAACTCCATCACATCTCGCCAGTTATTCTTGTTATGAATGGATACTTTCTGATTTAAGGGAACATAGATTCTTGAGATTTCCTTACCGCTTTCTAAGAAATATTCTTCTTCATAAACGACTTGTGGTAAAAACTCTTAAGTTAGAATAGTCTTTAGAGATTGTAATTTATCCCAGTAGTTGATGCGGTTTTCTAAATCGTCTTCAAGATCTAAAGTGACTAATGCCGATTTCGTATCAAAGTGAAATTTGAAGGCAAATCCTTTGAGTTTGGTATCGTAAAGAATCCATTTTCGAGGAAAGGACTTCCCGAAACTGATCCAAAAATCTTCTCTTAATTTTCTTGAGTCTTCTTTGCTAAACATGTTTTCAGTCCTCAGTCTGTAGTGTGCAGTTGTGATTATTTCTGTTTTCTGTCATCCGTCCTATATCAAATAAGCCACCCCAATTCCCAACATAATTACAACGAGTTTTGAGAGGTTAAATCTGTGATTTTCATTGCTTTCAAACAAAATGACTGTCGAAATGTGAAAAAAGATACCAATAACAATCCCATTAATAAAAAATAGATAATCCCCAACAAACGGAACGGTGTTGGAAACCAGTGTTCCCATTGGTGTCATGAGTGCAAATGTGATCAAAAATCCGACAATTTGCTTTTTGGTAAATTTCGATTGAACCAAATAGGTGGTAATTAAAGCAGCAATCGGAATTTTATGGATGATGACTCCGTAAACCATATCATTGTGTTGATGGATAGGGAACCCTTCCAAAAAACTATGAATACATAAACTGATGAACAGCACCCACGGGAATCCGGATCCTTCTTCATTTATATGGACATGGCCATGTTCAGCACCTTTAGAGAAAAATTCCAGTAATATTTGGAAAAGTATCCCCAACATAATAAACAACCCCGTTGTTTTAGCATCCAGATGGTTATAGACTTCAGGTAATAAGTCAAATAGGGTTAGTGCCAATAAGAAAGCACCACTGAAGGATAAGAGTAATTTGGTGTATTTGGGTTTTTTATTTTTAAAAATCACCACCAACAAAACACCGATAACAACTGCTAAAAAGGGTAGAAGGTACTGCTTCATTTAAAAATCATGATTAACCGTTCTGAGGTGTCTTTGTGAAACTTTCGCAATTTATAATCGCCAAAAACATCTAATAAATAAACGCCAGCTTGTTCAAAAAGTGCTTCAAAATCTGCTAAAGTCTTTGCTCTAACGCGTTCTTGAAAGTGATAATCCTTACCCGAGTCCGTAAAACGGATATCCTTGATGATATGATTATCTTCAACATATCTTTTCTGATGAAAATCAATGCCGCCAACGGTTTTAACATCTTCAGGAACTAAGTTTTCAATTACAACATCCACATTCATAAAGTCGATAACACCAAAACCAGATTCGTTTAAGTCGTCTCTAATGGCCTTAATCGTGTTGAGATTGTCTTCTGACTTGTCAAAATATCCGAAACTTGTAAACAAATTAAAAACCGCGTCAAATTGCTCATTGAAGGGTTTACACATGTCGTGCACCTCAAAATGAAGCGTTTCATTTTCGTATTGTTTAGCATAGGCTATGCTGTTTTCTGAAAGGTCAACACCGGTTACATCGTAACCTAAAGAGTTGAGATAGATGGAATGGCGCCCTTTTCCACAGGCAAGATCCAGTATTTTACCCTGTTCGGGTAAGTTCAAATATTGGGTCAAATTGTCCATGAATTGATGGGCTTCGGCGTGATCCCTATCTTTATATAAAATATGGTAATACGGCATGTCAAACCACGATGCATACCATTCGGTTGTGTCTTTTGTCATTATAAATTCGTCTGACTGCAAAAATACTTTATTTTTGCAATCTATATCATGAGAACAATGGATAATAATTTTAATATGGTTGCCAAAACCTTATTTGGTTTTGAAGAGTTACTAGCGAAGGAGTTAACCCAACTGGGAGCTACAGAGGTTAAAATCGGCGTGAGAAATGTGAGTTTCGTAGGCGACAAAGGTTTTATGTACAAAGCAAATTTGGCACTAAGGACCGCTATCAAAATTTTAAAACCCATCCATACTTTTAGAGTAAATAATGAAAAGGACTTGTATGACCAAGTCTATAAAATGGACTGGTCACAATACGTAAAGCCCACTGGAACCATTGCTGTTGATGCCACTGTTCATTCTCCTTTGTTTACACACTCACTTTATATTGCACAAAAAACCAAAGATGCCGTTGTTGATAAATTCAGGGATACTGTTGGCGAACGTCCTAACGTTGATTTGAAATTTCCTGACTTAAAAATTAACGTGCATATTGATCGAAACACTTGTAACATTTCTTTAGACACTTCGGGCGATTCCTTGCATAAACGAGGTTATAAAATCGCTACTAATATTGCGCCCATCAATGAGGTGTTAGCTGCAGGATTGATAATGTTATCGGGCTGGGACGGGCAAACCAACTTTATGGATCCGATGTGTGGTAGTGGAACGATTTTAGTAGAAGCGGCGATGATTGCTTGTAATATTCCGCCGAATTTAATGCGTAAAGAATTTGCTTTTGAACGTTGGCAGGATTGGGATGTAGAATTGTTTGAGAAAATAGAAGAATCTCTTTTAAGTAAAACCAGAGATTTCCATCATCGGATCATTGGATATGACAAAGCACCAAGTGCTGTAACCAAGGCTAAAGAAAACATTAAGAACGCAAAATTGGAAGATTTTATTGAAGTGCGTCATGAAGATTTCTTCAAAACTCAAAAAGCAGGAGACGAGAAGTTGCATATGGTATTTAATCCTCCGTATGGCGAACGTTTGGACATTGAAATGGAGTCGTTCTACAAAAGTATTGGTGATACTCTAAAACAAAGTTACCCTGACACCGATGC
>JBARDR010000774.1:0-1726 GCA_049795335.1 Gelidibacter sp.
TTGAAGAAGTAAAAAAAGCACAAGTTGTAAGCACCTTCCTTGACATAAAAACTATGATGGCTACATTGAGAAGAGCTGAGTATATGAGGCTTGTAAAGTCATTAGTGGGATTTGTACCTGATGCTACTCCAGTTTACATGTACACAGAATGTTTAAAGGTATTGCTGCAATTCACACCAAAAGAAGTTCAAGTTGCGTATCAAGAAATTCTTAAACAGCGCATCTCAAAAGAAAAGAATCTTTTAATAAATGAAAGCGTTTTTTCGAAATCTTTAAATTATTCTTACTATAATTTAAAGATTAACAAAAAGTCCTATATTACACTGAATAACAATCTTAATAAAAAGATATAAATCGTGTATTATGTACTTCCCTTATTTACGTGGCAAGCAGTATGAGCTCCTTGCCTTACGAGAGTCAATTTCTTTTATAGACAAGAAAAAGATTGTTCCAATAATTGAACCCGTAAGGACTAACACAACTTCTCTAAAAACAGCAATAGCAGTTTTAGCTAAAGTTGGGATTGAATTGCAAGTTATTGTTAACCCAGAAGTAGGCGATTTCAAACATAATAATGCTACGTTATTAGCGTTTGTGGATAATTTAATTCAAGGGGGAACATCAACTCTGATTCCTACTTTTCTAATTTCAAATGACACTGAGTTTTTAAGAGTAAGAGCCATTATAGAGGCACACGGTTATAATAATTCTGGATATTCTTTAATACACTTAAATAAGGTAAACGACTTAGATCAACTAAAAGAGTTTACTGACGCTACTAATTGCAAATACAATATTGTTCAAATAGCACATCTTTTTACAATTCGTAGAAAACTGTCTGGAAATATTTGCATGCTTAATGATTACTTCAACAGACAATCAAAAAACACCGAATATATAAATATTCCCTTTGAAGTCTTTTCTTCCGACTACTTATATTATCATGAAGAGGGATGCGTTGCATTTTCAGATTATCAAGCCATAGGTAAAGATTATTCAGAAGGTGGAGGAGCGGCCTATGCGGTAGCAATTCACTTAACATTTAAGGATGTTGATAAGGAGGACATACAAATAGCTCATTTTGTTTCAGATAGTAATGACGGACCTGAAAACCCAGCACTTAAATTTTTTGAGGCACTAGAGAAATTAATTGACTTTGCAGAGGAGAAAAACATAAACTCTTTAGCCACTAGAAAGTTTAGAGAGTATTATAAAAATCAAGGCTACCCTGGATTGGGGGTAGTTAAGAAGCTAAGTATAATGCATCATATTGAACTTGTTCAAGGTTTAATTTAAGACTTATGGATTGCTGTATTAATTGTTTTTCCGATTTACAACTCCAAGCACAGATAGAAAGTCTTTCTAATAATACACTTGGTGATTGCGATTTTTGTTCAAGTACAAATAGTGCTATCCTAGATTGTGGCGCACTAGCAGACTCATTCGAGGAGTTGTTTTTGCTGTACACCCCATCCGAAATATCTCCTTATTTATTGCATGAGCATTTGCAATTGTATTGGAAAGGACTGTTCCATCCTAGGTTGGATTTAAAAACAATCAAGCAATTAGTGCATGCTATTGGGCGTGCAAGTGACATATATACGAAAGAGTTATTTGAAAGTCCAGTTGAATTTCATTCTCATATTGAAGATGAAAGCGCAAAGACACTAGAGTTACAATGGGAACTTTTTAAAAAAGAGTTAATAGAAAACAATCGTTTTTTTAT
>JBARDR010000775.1:0-4861 GCA_049795335.1 Gelidibacter sp.
CATAATAATAGAGATGAACGTATTAACCTAATTCTGGAAATCAAATTCTCATTAAGTTTTAAATGTCTAATTGGTGCGGCTTTTAATTCGCTAACCATAGCTTTCTCAACTTTTGCTGTTTTAAGAATTTTATCAAGTTTTATTTTATAATGAATTTCAGAAAATAGTTTCGGATTGCAAGTTTCGATGATTTTTAGTGCTATATCTTCAATACTATTTTTAGTTGTAAGCGCAAACTTGTCCGCGAGATATGGGCTAAAATCTCTTACTTCTTTGACAGTAACATCTTTCCAAACGGGTAATAAAATATCACTATTTTCAATTTCATATGAATTCAGGCTTTTTAGTTCATATTCAGTCCAGTTTTTACTAAAGAACGATTTTGAAAGGACAATTAATCCAAAATTCGAATTTGCAATTCCTTTATCGATGCTTCTACTAAGGCTACTACCGATTCTTAATTCAAATTCATCATACCAAACATCTAATCCATATTGTATAAGTAGTTCTGCTAACGGTCGTACAAAATCATCCTTATCTTCTGATGCATGGCTTATGAATAAATCTTTCTTTTTCATTTTTGATTTGTAGTGTAAAGTTCAATTAAATTACCGCCAACATGCGTATATATCACATATGACCCCCTAGGAACGACGTATATATCACCTATGATACCCAAGTTGTATTGGTTTATTTTGCTCTAATGTAGCTGATATACTAAAGTGATCCAAAGCTCTTTCTTAAAGTTTCGTTGACTATCCTAAAAACAGGACACACATTATGCCAAGAATTTATATGCAACGTTCTTAACTGTTTCAAGTTGATTAATTATATTTTCTACATACTGAGTATCAACTATCACCCCTCCGTGTGCAATACCCAACATTTTCATTCCTCGAAAAAATGCTATATATTTATCTATCAGTAACTTGAATTTCATGTTGTGAAAAAAACAGATGGTTTTATTCCTTATCACGGAGGTTATCGTAACCTTATTAGCTATCAAAAAGCAGAGATTATCTATGATGGTACGGTTTATTTCTGCAAGCGTTTTTTTCATAAATATGACCGTACAATAGACCAGATGGTTCAGGGCGCACGTTCGGGAAAACAAAATATAGTCGAAGGCAGTATGGCTTCAGCTACCTCGAAAGAAACAGAAATAAAGTTGACCAATGTGGCACGTGCCAGTTTGGAAGAGCTGCTGATAGATTATGAAGATTTCATGAGAACCCATAAAATCCAAAAATGGAGCAGAAACCATCGTCTTTCCAAGCGGTTTGATGAGTTGAACAGTACGCCCAATGCCAATTACGAAACTTTCAAAAAAGCTATCGAACACGAAGATCCCGTAATATGTGCAAACATTATGTGGTGCTTAATAAATGTCACATCATATTTGCTTAACAGGCAACTTAAAGCTTTAGAAAAGGCTTTTCTTGAAGAAGGCGGCCTAAGAGAGCGTATGTACAAAGCAAGGATAAACAAGAGAAACGAAAAGTGAAAAACAAAACTTTCACATTAGCTAACCTATCCTTTGAGCCTTCCTTGGTTGACCAAAATGTCGGGAGACACAATGACTCGGCGACACAATACGAAACTGATCCCCCTTAACTATCCCATGTCCTCCAAGTCACCTAAGTCACCCCAAAAGGCCGCAAAAACCTAATAAGCCACAACAACTTAAAAAAGAAGTTAACACTTATTTTAATAAAGTATTTTCTTTTGAGATCACAAGCGAAATGCTTGTGTTGTTAAGTGAACGGAATAATTACTTATAGTAATGATAATTTCTTGATCCTATTTTGTTTTTCTTAAGTAGTCCATCCTTCACAAAGCCTAATAATGCTTGGCTAACCGCAGAACTTTCCAATTTAATAGAATAATCGTTTGCAATACACTTGCGAACTTCTCCTGTTTTTCTTGGCATATCAAAAAACGAGGTTTCCTGTATTAACCCTCTTATCGCTTCTACTATTGTAAAACGTTTTTCATTGAATTTTTCATATTCAGAAAAATTATGAGCTTTAACATTATACCAAAAATTTTTGACAAGTGCGGTTCTATCAATTTTATTTGAAGAAAGATTAAGTAAAACATTTAAAGGCATTCCTGTATAAAAAGAAATATTCAATATAGTATTGCTATTGAAGCCCTTACCAGATTGAATATTAATAATTGTATTAACAGTGAGTTTAGTCAATACAGCAAATTGAGCAGGTTCTAAATCTAGAATAGCTATAATCTTTTGAACCCTATCTCCTATTTTTTTCTTTTGTTCTTGGATATATCCCTCCATAAAACAAATTGAATGAATATAATAATCTATTTCAATTGAAAATATTTGATTATTAATAGATTATTTTATATATTTGTTTCATATAGAGTTTGATACATGAATATTAAACTTTAATTTTGCGATTCTTCATATAAAAACATTGAAGCATTCGCTTAGAATCTCGTCCTTTAAAACTGGTAATTTTTGCAACGAGATGATAAGTAAGATGCTCACGTCAACCGACGTGGGCTCACTTATTGTTGCAAAGGTATACCAGTACCCCAAGGGCAATAAGCTGAGTTCCACGTCTTTTTTGTTTAAAAAAAAGACCCACTCACTTCATTCTTAGCATTGCTCTATAATTTTTTAAAAGCTTCGCACTAAAACAGTTAGAATTAGTCATTAAATTTTTAAAGCATTTGCCTATGCAGATATAAGTTGTAGACATAAAAATCCTCCAACCCAAAGTATTAATAGCACCGTTTATAATAGTGAAAAATGATTAGTTAGAATTAGTCTTGGGACCGGGCCGTTGTTGGTTGGAGATAGCTAGTAAAAAGGCAGCGGCCTACTTCCCTAAAAACTCTAACTTTTAGCAACAAGGATCTCCTAAATGTTCAATTTAAATAAAATGCCAATGAAATAGATTCATCTCCTAACTTCCAACTTCATGCTTCTAGCTTCGTGCTTCTAGCAAAAAAAGCCCACTCCCAAGTTTTCGACGACCGTTGGAGCAGGCCAAAAGTTAAAATAATTGTATCACTTTAACCAACACAAAACTATGATAAATAATCATAAATCAGTGAGGTGGCGGCGTATTTTTGGCTGCTGTCTTTTCTTTCTAACCCTTACCCTGCCACTCACAGCCCAGAATCTCTTGGTCACTGGCAAGGTCACTGACGGAAACCTACCCATCTCTGGTGCAAATGTTCTTATTAAAAACACTACAAACGGTGTAGTAACGGACTTTGATGGACGTTATAACATTACCGCCAAACCAACAGACACGCTTCAAATTTCATATTTGGGTTATACCACACTTACCATCCCCATTCAAAACCGCAGTACCGTAAACATCACCCTACAAGAAGATACCACCGCCCTAGGTGAGGTACAGATCAATGCGGGTTACTACACCACTACTGACCGAGAGAAAACGGGAAGTATTGCGAGGATTACGGCCAGGGAGATTGAGGGGCAGTCGGTTAACAATCCGCTAGAGGCAATGCAAGGACGTTTAACTGGTGTAGATATTGTACAAAATTCAGGAGTGCCAGGGGGTGGTTTTGAAGTGAAAATTCGGGGTCAAAATAGTATAATGGCGGGCAATGAGCCATTGTATGTTATTGATGGGGTGCCTTATGATTCACAAACTTTAGGTTCAGAGCAATCCTCAGGTTCAATTATTCCCAGAGGAAATATAACTCCATTAAACGCCATTAATCCAGATATTATCGAATCTATTGAAGTCCTAAAGGATGCAGATGCTACTTCTATTTACGGTTCTAGAGGAGCGAACGGAGTGGTTCTTATTTCTACAAAAAAAGGGAAACAAGGTAAAGTAAGCTTAACACTTAATAATAGTACTGGTTTTGGTCATATAACTGAAAAGATGGATTTGTTGAATACTGAACAGTACCTAACAATGAGAGGTGAAGCTTTTGCAAATGATGGGGTTACTGACTATCCTTTCTACGCGTATGACATAAACGGAACATGGAATAAAAACCGTTACACCGATTGGCAAGAAGTTTTAATTGGGGGCACAGCACGGACACGAGATATGCAAGTCAGTGTTTCAGGGGGAAGCAAACAAACTCAATTTCTGTTAAACGGAAGGTATCAAAACGAAACAACAGTTTATCCCGGAAATTTCAATTATGATCGTATTACGGTAAATTCTAACACTCGACATTTAAGTTTAAACGAGAGATTTCAGATAACTTTTAACCTGGGCTATACACTTGAAGATAATTTTCTTCCCGGAACAGATCTATCTTTTAATGCCATAAGACTTGCACCAAATGCTCCTAGCCTATATGATGATGAAGGAAACCTGAATTGGGAAAACAGCACATGGCATAATCCATTGTCGCAATTGGAAGGAAAATATAAAAACAAAACCAAAAGCTTGTTCTCAAGCGCCGTGATTACTTATAAATTAATTGACCAATTGGAATTTAAAGTAAATAGTGGATATGGTCATACAAGATTAGAGGATAACATTACTTCGCCACATACCACGCAAAATCCTGCATATGGTTTGGATAGTAGAAACTCAATGATTATCATAAATGAAGGCGACAAGGATTACGTATTATTAGAACCTCAAGTACATTGGAAATCCAAATTTAAAGATGGGATATTTAAAGTACTGATGGGCACCTCTTTTCAAAAACAAAATTATAAAAATCAGGCATTAATTGGAATTGGTTTTCCATCTGACAAACTCATATATAATTTAAATGCTGCGACTACGCTTATTGTTATGAATGAAGACAAGACACAATACAACTATCATTCATTTTTCACAAGATTAAATTATGCACTCAAGGAGAAAATTTTCATAAACTTAACAGGAAG
>JBARDR010000776.1:0-7541 GCA_049795335.1 Gelidibacter sp.
CCTAAATATGAAACTGCAACACAGCTTTCGGTGCTTTTAGGAGAAATGTTTTGGTATGATTTGGATAAATCCTTTATCAACAATTTTCAAAAAACGGTTGATGCCTTGGATCTGAAAAAAGCCAATCAAATTATTGAAACCTATTTTCCGAAGGATAAGCTACAGATTGTCTTGATTGGAAAAGCTTCAGAGATAAAAAAGATTGCTGAAAAATATGGAAAAGTAATTGAGACAGAAATCAATACCTATCCGAAAATGTAAGCACGGCACTTAAGTGTTATCAATAACTCCCGGAGAAAACAAGACCTTTAATATGTCAGTGTTTCTTCGGGAGTTGTTTTTTATAGGGGAGCTACGGTATTTTCATATGGTCAAAAACCCGATGCGCTGCAGGCATGATGAAAACTGCTTTTTCTATATTCACATCAAGATCTCCAGACGTGTAGAGATCATTGATAAAAAAGCATTCGAAGGCCAGCAATAAGCCGATAGAAGCAATAATATTCATTGCTAATTTAGAATTCATGACACTATGGATTTAAGAGAATAATACCTCTTTTAGGGGTACATCTCTTAAATCAATAGAACGTCATCATTTTTTGAAAATTATTTTTCGGAAGTAGCGTATTTTTTGCCTAATTCGGTCAACATTTCAACGCTCATTTTTTTGAGATCAAACTGATGATTCCAGTTCCAATCTTTTCTGGCAAGGCTATCATCAATTGATTTTGGCCAGGTATCGGCAATTTGCTGTCTAAAATCTGGTTTATAGGTAATGGTAAAATCCTTGATGTGAGTTTTTATTTCGGCAGCGATTTCTTTCGGTGTAAAACTCATGGCTGCCAAGTTATAAGATGATCTTATAGATAATGATTCCGCCGGTGCATCCATAATTTGAATGGTCGCATCAATGGCATCATCCATAAACATCATTGGCAATTCAGTATGTTCTGATAAGAAACTTTCATATTTACCATCAGTGATGGCTTTGTGATAAATTTCA
This sequence comes from Gelidibacter sp., assembly GCA_049795335.1. Classification (GTDB taxonomy): domain Bacteria; phylum Bacteroidota; class Bacteroidia; order Flavobacteriales; family Flavobacteriaceae; genus Gelidibacter. Next base: position 1,004 of record JBARDR010000776.1, read on the forward strand.
ACAGCATAATCGGTGGTGCCGCCTCCTGGCATGGTTTTCCAGCTAATGATTCCCGGATAGCGGATACTGCGCACATCAACACCGTATTTGTCATAATAATATTCGCACCAACGTTCGCCCACTTGTTTGGTCATCCCGTAAACTGTGGTAGGCTCCATAACGGTGTGCTGGGGCGTATGATCTTTAGGAGTGGTTGGCCCAAAAACGGCGATACTTGATGGCCAGAATACTTTACTTATAAATTTAGCCTTCGCAAGATTTAAAACATGAAATAAGGAATTCATATTCAAGTCCCAAGCCTTCATAGGATACTTTTCTCCCGTAGCACTTAACATAGCAGCCATTAAATAAATGGTGTCGATCTTATGTTTTTCTACACAAAGCAAGATTGAACCGTAATCTTGTGCGTCAACAATTTCAAAAACTCCTGAATTGACTAAGTAAAGATTGTTATAATTGATATCCGATGCGATGACATTTTCATCGCCATGAATGCTTCGTAATTTAAGCGTTAATTCAGAGCCAATTTGACCACCTGCGCCAATAATGAGAATTTTTTGAGCCATTGTTGATAGATTTGTCGGCAAAAGTACAAAGTTTTTTTATGAAGATTATTGTCTTTTATGGAATGAATTTACCATTCTAATTATGTAATGATTTTTCAAAACCTATCAAATGAGGATTATTGTATAATTTTTACCCGGATTGTTACATCAAAATTGAGTTTTTACACACTTTTCAAGTATTATAAAAATCTAAAAACTTATTAATATGCTGTAAATCAATCGAATATAAGTTGGTTTGTTAATATTTGTTCAATGGCATGTTTATTTCTTATTAGATAATAACACAACAAACAAATAACAGTTAAACAATAAAATTTAAAACATTATGAAAAAGGTAGTTTTAACAGTAGCAATCGTATTAGGAGGTTTGTCAACATACGCAACTTCAGCATTTGCAATGAACACAACAGATGCCGTTATGATAACTGTACAGCAAGAATATAAAGAAATTAAATTAGATGCACTTCCACAAGCGGTGAGAGATGCTTTGGCAGCAGATTTTCCAAATGCCATTCTTGATAAAGCTTATGTGAATGATGCGGAAGAGTACAAATTGGATATTACTGTTGATGGCGCGAAGTCATCCTTGTACGCTGACAAGGACGGAAACTGGATTGAAAAAGAATAAGTTCCCCCGATAACAGTAGGATAACCTATCTCAAATAAACATTTAAAACAATTTAAAACATATAACATCATGAAAAAAGTAATTTTAACAGCAGCAATCGTGTTAGGAGGATTATCCACCTATGCCACTTCAGTATTTACAATTAACAAAACCGACGAAATAGTGGTGGCTGTACAGGACGATTATAAGGAAATAAATACCTCAGCGCTTCCAAAAGCTGTAAAAGATGCATTAGCAGCTGATTTTAAGACCGCGACTCTCAATAAAGCTTATGTCAACCATAAGCAAGAATATAAATTAGAGATTACTGTTGATGGAGCGGCATCCACAGTGTATGCTGATAAAGATGGAAATTGGATCAAAAAAGACTAAGAAACCACTTTATTTAAGCAGAAAAAGGACGTTTTAATAGAACGTCCTTTTTTTTATGTTTTTTTTAGAAGGTTTACTGAGTTTAACTTGATATTTTTGTAAAAATGAATAAACCATGAGTGCGATTTTGCTGGTCGAAGATGATGTCAGTTTTTCTGAAATGTTACGACGTTTTTTGGAGCGTCATCAGCATGAAGTTACTTTAGCTTACACCCTTGAAGACGCCAAAACCAAAGTGAAGCATTCAACTTTTGATTTAGTTTTTACTGATCTTCGACTTCCTGATGGCGATGGGATTGCATTATTGAACCATATTAAAACGAAGGATGCTTCTGTTCCTGTGGTTTTGATGACCGGTTACGCCGAAGTTTCCACCGCTGTTAAAGCCATGAAAGATGGTGCTTTTGATTATATCTCTAAACCCTTTAATCCAGAAGAGGTTTTGCAGGTCGTGAAAAATGCTTTGAACGAAAAGCCTCAAATAAAAACATCCCAAGACCAAAAAACTTCTACTCCAAAAAACCAATTTAAAGCTGAATCAGGTTTTGTAACTGGGATTAGCGCTGCCTCAAAGGTGTTGTATGATCATATTAATCTTGTGGCACCTACAAACATGTCCGTTTTAATCTCAGGGGAAAGTGGAACGGGTAAGGAAGTGGTCGCTAAAGCCATTCATTTAAAAAGCTCAAGAAAAAATAAACCTTTTATTGCGGTCGATTGCGGAGCGATTCCAAAGGAAATTGCGGCGAGCGAATTTTTTGGACATAAAAAAGGCTCTTTTACAGGAGCTATCAATGATAAAATAGGCCATTTTGAAGCCGCCAACGGTGGCACCTTGTTTTTGGATGAAGTGGGGAATTTAACTTACGAAAATCAAATTCAATTATTGCGAGCACTTCAGGAGAGACGTGTCAAACCGATCGGAAGTAATGATGAAATTGAAGTCGATATCCGATTGTTGACGGCGACCAATGAAGATTTGTTGAAAGCTGTGGAGCAAGGCGATTTTAGAGAAGATTTATACCACCGATTGAATGAGTTTTTTATCAAAGTTCCTAATTTGCAAGAACGCCGGGATGATCTTATTCTTTACGCCGATTTCTTTTTGGAAAATGCGAATCAGCAATTGAACAAATCCATTATCGGTTTTTCTCCAGAAGTGTTAAAAATATTCCAAACCTATTCCTGGCCTGGGAATTTGCGTGAGCTTTCCAACGTTATCAAACGCGCCACTTTATTGACCACGGGCGATGTAATTCAAAAGGAAGTGCTTCCTCATGAGCTGTCTGCTGCACCTTCAAAACAAATATTACCACATTCTTTTTCTGCAAAAACCAATGAGAAAGAGCTGATCTTAAAAGTCCTTCAAGAGGCCAATAACAATAAAACCAAAGCGGCAAAACTGCTTAATTTTTCTCGAAAAACACTTTATAATAAACTCAAGGAGTATGATTTGGAGTAATATAAGCTTCCAAATCCTCACAAAAAGCCGTGAGTTTAATTTCTAATGCCTCTAAAAGTTCGTTGTCCACAACAGGACTGTGCTCCAATAGTTCTAAGTGAGGCACCACAGTTGTGGCTTTCAGCTGCTTAAACATCGTGAGCATGCGATGGCTTAGCTCCTTGATGGTTTGCAGGTCATTCTGCTGTTGCGCCAACTTGAGTTCGGCCATGTGTTTTTTGGTGTCTTTTAAAAATAATTCTAAAAGCGATTTTAAAGCCTCTTCATCATAATTTAAAAATCCAGCAATGGAATTGGTATCAAAATATTCAGAACGGAAAGTTGTTTTTTTATAATATTCTTTAGGTTGTGTGATGCTTTCTGGAAATAATTCACTTAGAATATCTAACCAAATGTGCGGCTCAAAAGGTTTGTAAACCACTTTTGAGAAGCCGCTGTTAAGATATTCTTCCGTATCGATATCCTTTCTGCCCGTCATGGCAATAATGGGCTGTTGTTTGTAAAATGGTAATTGCTTAACGGTTTCCATAAAATGAAAACCATTCATTTTTGGCAGTTGAATGTCGGTAATGATCACGTCATAATTCAGGACTTCCAGTCCTGAGAGGGCTGCTTTGGCATCTTCAAAAGCATAAGTGATAACGTTGTGTTGCTCTAAAATATCAACGATGAGTTGGCGCAGCGACACATCATCATCAACCACGACGGCCTTTAACTTGAAATGTGAATGGGTTGGTGTGACTGCTTTAATCTCCAAAGGTTGATCAGAAAGTTTTACCGGAAAGGAGATTTCAAAGCTGCTTCCTTTTCCAGGAGCGCTCTCTAAAGTCAATTGACCTTTTAGCAAATTCACTAGTTTTTTTGAAATCGCCAATCCCAGGCCAAAACCAGAATGTTTGGCATTACTGATTTCATTAACTTGGGTAAAGGCATTAAAAATATCGTGTTGTTTCTCTTTACTGATGCCGATACCTGTATCAGTAACATTTATGACGACACTATAAGCTCTGTTTTTTACCTGCAATTTAGTGCTGACGGTAATACTGCCTTTATCCGTGAATTTATAGGCATTGCCAATAAGGTTGTATAAAATTTGTTTTACCCTAAAAGGATCGGAGGCAATGGTAATGTCAAGCGCTGGATCTTGATTTATGATGAGTTCAATAGGTTTGTCGGCGTAAATGGCCTTAATGTTTTCAGTGGTTTCATCCACAAGACTATTGAGGCAAAAGGGCACCATCTCAATCGTAATATGACCATCTTCCAATTTTGAGAATTCTAAAAGGTCATCCACTAATTGACTCATATAACTGGAAGCATTTTTAATATGATCCAAATAATTTTCCTCTTTGCTGTTTTGGGCGGTTTTGTGCAGCAATTCACTATAGCCCGAAATGGTGCTCAATGGTGATCGTAAATCATGACTGACCATATTGATCAATTGTTCCCTACTTTTCAATAGGGAGTTGGTGTAGGCATTGGATTTTTCAAGTTCATCACGATACTCCTGACTTTTCCAAAAATCATTTAAAATGATAAAGGAAAAAATGAGGACCAAAATAAAGCTGACAATGGCGGACAATGAAATGATCGTCGTGCCTCTGTCCAGTGCTTTTTGACGTTGGGTAATGATACTTTGAGAAGAGGCGACCATCTCACGCTCCAATGTGCGAAGTAGATTTCTTAATTGACGAGAGGTTGTCAAATCATTTTCTACCAATTCCCGCTCCTTCACCATCAAAGATTGTTTTTGCGCAGCGAAATCTTTTTGAATTTTATTGAGCATGTTGCGTGAAGCGGTCACGATGGAGTCAATTTCCTTTTGGTCGACTACATTTACCGGGTCTTTTGTTTTGACTTCATTTAAATAGGTCACCCAATCTTCTAAGACCTCTTTGGTCTTGGGATCCATTCCCTTCGGATTTTCCACAAGATCTTCTAAGGTCGATTTTCCTAAAATAGGATCAATAGTCTTTAATTTGTTAATGGTTTGTTCGATGGAGTTTTCAGAGCTGCTTGTGTTTTTAAGGCGTCTCAACTCGTTCAGGTCTCGTTGTTTTTTGTCGAAAATCACTTTCACACTATCTAAAAGAGCCTTTTGGTAAGGATTGTTCACTAAGACCATCAAGGTATCAATAGTAGTAATAAGACTATCATTTTGCGAAATATAGGCACTAAACTTTTCGTCCGTATTCAGCTGGAGGGCTGCTCTGGCCAAACTTTCATTCTCATAAATATCGGCTACCAAACCACTTATTTTTATGAGTTTATGACGTTCTTTGAGGTCGTCAGTTTGGGTAGCGGTAAAATTCCCCAATTCGGAAAAGACCAACCATCCCGAAATTGCCGCCAATATCCCGAGTGCGATATAGCCAAAAAGAACCTTGAAAGTGATTTTTCTGTTAGATGATTTCATAAACTCATTTAAAACTGGGGCCAAGATAAAAAATGTGTTTCAATCGCATTGCCCCTAAAACTATTTTGTCTTGAATTAAATTTATTTGAATGAGATCAATAATTGAAAAGCTAATAAATGAAGATAACTTTAGTTTATTTACCTTTGAACGCTAATCATCTATTTTCAAATGTCTTTGTGGTATGAAACAACTCTTGTTATTAAGTATCTTAATTTTTATTGGTTGTAAATCTGAGCCAAAGGTTGAAGACCTACCTTCGGAAAATGAGGAAAATGCCTATGCTGTGGCTGCTGCGGATATTGAAAAACTCAACTATACAGATTATATTTTGAGTCCCGCTAGTGAACAGGCTATTATGGATTGGCAAAAATTTCAGGATTTACAGGTTAATATTGAGCTTTTAAAGAAGGCCAACCTTTCGTTTTTTAAGGTCGAGAAAAAAATCATGCAAGAGTTTATTAACGAATTAAAAGCAGGACAACCTGAAACCGTTAACACACCAGCAATACGCTCACGAATAACGGTTTTAGAAACCAATTTACTAAGGCTTCAAGACCTTGCCAATCTTGATAATATTAAGAATAAAGAGCTATTGGAAGCCATCAAAGAATTGCTTGTAGCAGATGTCAATCTGAAACTTCAAATCAACAAAAAGTTTGAAAAGCAAGCGCAGCAAATTCAGGTGCCGGTGAAGTAGGCTTGGGGATGAGGTATTAGGTATTAGGGATTAGGTGTTAGGTTAGGATTGCTGATTGTTGATTGAAGATTGCTTATTGACGATTGTTGATCACACCATGAACGTACCTTCTCGGTCCGGACGAATTTTTGAATGACTGCCGATCGAACACCGCCGACTGAACACTGCTGACTGAAGACTGCCAACTGAAGGCTGAAACTACCTCAAAAACTCTCTTAATATTTTGTTAATATGTTATAAAAACGTGCCACAAGCTTCTTATAATAACTATTTTTAATCAAATTAAACACTGAAAAACTATGAAAACCAATCTTAAGTACGCATTTGCGACTACTGGTTTGGTATTTGCAACCATTGTGGGTTGTAAAGACGAACCAAGAAAGGACACTGCAATGG
>JBARDR010000777.1:0-2606 GCA_049795335.1 Gelidibacter sp.
ACATTATAGTTACCATAAACCAAACTAAGTTTTAATTTTCTGTGGATTGATGGAAATATCGCCTGGTTTTTAATTAAAGGTAATATGTTTCAGGAATTGAAGATTTCGGTTGAACGATATGCTGGAAAAAACTCGGTGTTTTTAAGAGCCACCTCCAATGGGCACTCCAAATGATTTTCCACTAACATTCGATAAGCATTTTCATCAACGACGTACTTCCATATTTTAAATTCCTTAACCTGGTTTGAGAAACTAAGTTTAAATTTAAAAAGTGAATCTTCGGCACTTCCTCTACCGCCACCCAGATTTAAATATTCAAAGCCTTGGTTAGTTGATGTGATTCGTTCCTCGTCAATAAGTAGTTTAATTGGATTTAAAGCCGAGTATTCTTCATTAAAGCCAGATAAATGATATTGTACAAACTTTCCCTTTTTCATAAATAAAGCTCCACCAACAACGGTTTGTGTTTCATTATGAATACACAATGTTAGCTTTGTAGTAAATTCTTTACTTAACATAAGTTGCTGAAAATAGCTTTTATCAAAATAATAATTCTTTTCGGCATCTACTCGTTTCATGTTCTGATGATACAGATCAATAAAAGTATCCAAATCATTTTCAAGCTTGCTTTCTATTACCATGCAGGTTGTACGTGATTTGTTTAAATATGTTTTCATTCGCTTGTGATACAGTTTTATTTGATCTTCTAAGGTTGTATTCAAATCGATATAGACCACTTTACCACGAATAACTATGGTTCCCAATCCTTCAAGAAGTGATTCCTGATGGTTTAAAAATGGATGAAGTCTAGAAAATACGGAAATGATTTTATTTTCATTAAAAAAAGCATTGAGTTCATTATGAAATTTTTTTTTATTGAAATGTTCATCCAAACTCAGAGTCAAAATACCGGTATAGCCATAGACTGATATTGCATCTTTATAATTGGAATTTTCAATAGGTCTTAAAAGTAAGGGCAGAAATAGGGAAGTGCGTCCATCTGTATATTTTATAAGTATTGGAGATTCACCAGCATTTTTGGTAATGTGATGATATTCATGGGTGTGGTAAGTATCTAAATGCTCAATCAATGATAATTGTTGATTCCATTGTTTCCCGTCTTTGATAACTTCAATCATCTATTGAATTTGTTAATTTAAATAACTAGATTAATAAAAAACACATTTCTGGCCCAGTGAATATAATACTTAAAATTAAGATTTTTTATTGATTTTGTATTTGTAAAAAATTATGATTAGGAAAAGAACTTTATAGGTGATGAAATTCTATTTTTTATAAAAGACTTTAAATCACGAAAAAAGCGCTTATACATCGGGTATTAAATGTTAATCATTTTAGCTTATTTAGAATAAAACATAGAGAATTCTGAGGAGTTTTCTTTCATTAGAAATAACTATTTTAATGTTTTTATAGAAAGAGATAATGCTAAACTATTTATGGTTAGAAATTGAATATTGTTCTGAAAGCTTTTTCAGCATTTAAAAGCCAATAATAAATTTAATAAAAAAATACTTAAAAGAAAATTTTTCTAATTTATAAGTTCCTCTCATCAACATATTCACTTTATGAATTTAGAAGAATTACGACCCTTAAACCTATAAATTCACTTTTTTTCATACACAAAATCAACAGAAGTTGAATTCTTTCCTGCACATTTAATTTTTCATTACTCCCTTGTGAAGGATATTACATAATTCATTAATTTTAGCGTTTCTTTTGGTTTTCTCCAACACATGAGTGTGTTAATCTTTCTTATAATGTATTGAAGATCATAGTTTTAATTGAACGAGTTTTTGTTCAACTCACTGTTGATAGTAAGTTGTGTTTTTTTTGATGGGCTAAAATAAAAATCTGTATTATAAAAATGATAAAACATAGTATTGTAAAAACAAGAAAGGAAGAAGACTTACTTGGAGAATTGGAAATAGACAATGACGTCTATTATGGAATTCACACACAGCGAGCCATCAATAATTTTAAGATTTCAAAATCTAAAATCCGGGACTATCCTTTATTTATAAAAGGCTTGATAATTACTAAAAAGTCCTGTGCCTTTGCAAATAAAGATATTGGGACGATTTCAGCTGAAAGAGCGGACATGATCATCAATGCTTGTGATGAAATTTTAAATAACTTAGAACGATATTCAGAATATTTTCCGTCGGATGTATTTCAGGGAGGTGCAGGAACGTCGGTCAATATGAATGCCAATGAAGTGATTGCCAATGTGGCGCTCGTCATGAATGGCCATGAGAAAGGGAGCTATGACATCTTGCATCCCAATGATCACGTAAACAAATCACAATCTACCAATGATGCCTACCCAACTGCTTTTAGGGTGTCTATCTATTATTATATGAATCATCTTCTTGAAAAAATTAATATTCTTACCACGGCGTTAGATGTTAAAGGATCCGAGTTTAAAAAGGTGCTAAAAATGGGTAGAACGCAACTTCAGGATGCCGTGCCTATGTCGCTTGGAGATGAATTCTATGCTTGGTCCACAAATTTAAAAGAAGAAACCAAGATTCTGAAAATGTGCAGAGACTTAATTCTGCCAGTTAACCTTGGAGGCACCGCAATTG
>JBARDR010000778.1:0-4089 GCA_049795335.1 Gelidibacter sp.
CCATTGCAGTGCTCAGAGGCCGAATGAAAGATTATCCTGCACTTGCCAATGCAAGACTAAACTTTAATCAAAACCGTTCCAAGAACTTGGATAATCTGCGCTACATGTCCCAATTGCGATATCGCGATTCTTTAGATCTATTATCTCAAGCAGAAAAAATCGTCTTTCTCGAAAATAAGGTTAGAAAACTATCAAAATATGAAGTGCTTCAAATTCCTTTTGAAGAATTGACCAAGGAGGTGAAAATCAACTATGAGAATATAGATCAGTTGTCTTATGCAACCGTTATTTCATCCAATTTTAAAAAGTTGGATACTATAACAGAATTTACTGTAAAGTGGGATAAAGCCATAAAGGCCGATGCTATTTCCAAAGAACAGAATAAGTTGGAACGTTGGTTAAAGCAAAAGTATAAGTTGGATACTTTGGTAGTGAGACGGGAGAGGTAGGGTGTTGTTTGTTGTTGAGGTGTTAAGTTGAGAAATTGAAGTCGAAATTGAATCTGAAATCGGATAAAACTTGACACAGTTTGGAAACTGCCAACTGAAGACTGCTTGTCCGTCTGAAGCTTTAACGGAGGCGGGAAGCTGCTGACTGCCAACTAACCTTACATATCCTCCTCCAAATACATCTTTTGTACCCTTTGAAACAAATCTGACGAATACACAAAACCTGTAACGGCTTCGTTATCTGTTTTAAATATGTTTTTATTGGAGCCTTCCCACTCTTTAAGTCCGTCTTTTAAGAAAATAATTTTCTCGCCAATTTCCATTACAGAGTTCATGTCATGGGTATTGATAATGGTCGTAATATCATATTCACGTGTAATTTCCTGAATCAGATTATCAATGACCGTTGCTGTTTTTGGATCCAATCCTGAGTTAGGCTCATCGCAAAACAAATATTTAGGTTGGTTAACAATAGCTCTGGCAATGGCGACTCGCTTTTGCATCCCTCCCGAAGCCTCACTGGGCAACTTATTATGGTCATCATCAAGATTTACCCTTTTCAATACTTCGTTTACTCGATCGCTCATTTCACTATTGCTTTGTTTGGTAAACATGCGCAATGGAAATTTTACGTTTTCAGCAATGGTCATCGAGTCAAAAAGCGCACTTCCTTGAAAAACCATGCCCATTTTGGCTCTTAAATTACTTTTTTCATCAGGAGTCAAATCAGAATAATTTGTGCCATCGTAGGTAATCGTGCCTTTATCAGGAATATGTAAGCCCAATAATGTCTTTAAAAAAACAGTTTTTCCCGAACCACTTTGCCCAATGATGAGGTTGGTTTTTCCCTTTTCAAACGTAGTGGAAATTCCTTTTAAGATTTCAATATCACCAAAGGATTTATGGATATCATTAACTTCAATCATTAGCTTAGCAACATTTGGGTTAGTATATAGTTTAAAAGAATAATGGCTACACTCGTCCAGACAAATGAGGTTGTACTGGCTTTACCAACTTCCAATGCGCCACCTTTCATATAATAACCATAATAAGAAGGTATGGTTGCTAATAGAAAAGCAAAAACAAAGGTCTTAATAAATGCATATACGATGTGAAATGGTATAAAGTCCATTTGAAGACCTGTAACATAATCATCTAATGTGGCAAATCCTCCGAAAACACAAGCGGCCATACCTCCAATAATTCCCAAGAACATTGCAATGGAAATCAAAAACGGGTAGAGCATAAGCGCAATAAATTTAGGAAACACCAAATAGTTTATGGCATTGATTCCCATGACTTCCAAAGCATCGATTTGCTCAGTTACGCGCATGGTTCCAATGCTGGATGTTATGAAAGAGCCTACTTTTCCTGCCATAATAATGGAAATAAATGTGGGTGCAAACTCTAAAATAATCGATTGTCGGGTCGCAAAACCTACCAACGATTTTGGAATAATCGGGCTGGTCATATTCAACGCCGTTTGGATGGTAACTACGCCGCCCACAAAAAAGGATATAAACGCTACAATACCTAAGGAATTAATAATCAAATCATCAATGTCCTTAAAAATTAAATGCCGCATAACCGACCATTTGGTAGGCTTGCGGAACATTTCCTTTATCATCAATAAGTATTGACCAATATTATGTAGGTAGCTCATATTAAACTTTTATAATTGCTAATTTAAATAAAACCGCGACGTATTTAATCTTTATTTTGATTTTAGATAGTTTAAAAAAGCCGTATGTTTGATAGTTGAATCTAATTAATAAAAATGAAAAAAATAATTTCCTCCATTCTGATGGTTGTGTTTTTTGTCTCTACATTCCAAGCTCAGCAACAGAATGCAAAAAAACAGACCAACAAAGATAACACTATTCAAACGCAACCAAAATTAATTGTAGGCATTGTTGTCGATCAAATGCGATACGATTACCTCACCCGTTTTTATGACAAATATGGTGAAGGTGGGTTTAAGCGAATGATGAATGAAGGCTTCAATTGCCAGAACAATCACTTTAATTATGTGCCAACTTACACAGCGCCTGGGCACACCTCTGTTTATACGGGAACTACGCCTAAATATCACGGCATTATAGGGAATGATTGGTATGACAAAGAAATCAAAAAATCGGTGTATTGCGCTGGTGATGATAACGTACAATCTGTAGGAACTACAGATAAGGCAGGTAAAATGTCTCCACACCGCATGAAAACCACAACTTTTGCTGATGAAAACAGATTGTTTACGCAAATGCGAGGAAAAACGATTGGGATTGCACTTAAGGATAGAGGCGCTATTCTTCCAGCCGGACATACCGCAAATGCAGCGTATTGGTTTCATGGAAAAGATGAAGGACGTTGGATTACCAGTACATTTTATATGAACGAATTACCAAAATGGGTACAAGATTTCAATAGCTCAAATCAGGCCAATTCTTATTTTAAGGAATGGAATACCTTATATGACATTTCAACCTATATTGAAAGCGCTGCTGATCAAAATGATTTTGAAGGCGGATTTAAAGGTAAAGAAACAGTTACTTTTCCGTATGATTTAGCGGCGTTGAAAGACAAAAATGGCGGTTTTGAACTTCTTAAAGCAACACCTTATGGGAATAGCTTGACGACTGATTTTGCCTTGGCGGCAATAGATGGCGAAGCTTTAGGGAAGGATAATAGTACTGATGTATTGACCGTTAGTTATTCAAGTCCAGATTATGTGGGTCATAATTTTGGTGTGAGTTCCAAAGAGGTCCAAGACACGTATTTACGACTTGATAAAGACTTGGAGCGCTTGTTTAAAGGTTTGGACGCTAAGGTTGGAAAAGGAAATTATACGGTCTTTTTAACGGCAGACCATGCCGCTGTTGAGGTGCCATCTTATTTGTCAAGTTTGAAAATTCCTGCTGGATATTTTGATGGAAAATCATTCAGAGAGCAATTAAATGCTTTCTTGAAAGCAACCTATAAGGCTGATGATCTTATAGAGAACTTCAGTAATAACCAGATTTTTTTAAATAGAGCCAAGATTTTTGAAATGGGATTAAAGCTTCAGGACGTTCAGCAAGCTATCGTCAATGAAATTATCGCTTATAAGCATATTGATAAAGCCTATACAGGAATGTCAATGACGCAAGCTTCTTTTTCAACAGGTATTGAAGAATTGGTGCAAAATGGTTATAATCAAAAACGCTCTGGAGATGTCATTTATGTTTATGATCCTTCTGTAATGTCCTATAGTTTAACAGGGTCTTCTCATGGGACGTCATTTAATTATGATACGCATGTGCCATTGTTACTTTTTGGAAAAGGGATCAAGCACGGAAAGACCTTGAAAAAAACAAGTATTACTGATATTGCGCCTACGATGTCAGCTGTTTTGGGAATTAGCTTTCCTAACGGTGCCACAGGTCAACCTTTAGATTTTGTTTTAGAATAATCATTTGAACAAAAGAAATCTTTACAGCCTCATAGCCGTACTTCTTATAATAGGGGTCTATAGCTATGAGGCTTTTTTAAATGAAGCAACGACTTCTGAGCTTATTACAGAAGGCCAACGTGTCAAACCCGCCACAAGTTTATTTTTACTTCCTGCAAGCACGACCGGTCAGGTTATTCATCATCAAGGATACTC
>JBARDR010000779.1:0-2350 GCA_049795335.1 Gelidibacter sp.
GGCGAATGCGAGCCCATGCAAGATGTGTTTGTCAAATTAAAAAAAGTAGCACCAACTGACGCCAATATTCTTATTCTGGGAGAAAATGGAACTGGAAAAGATCTTATTGCCCAGGCGATTCATGACAATTCCCTGCGCAAGGATAAACCTTTCATTAAAGTAGATGTAGGATCTTTAACCGATACCTTGTTCGAAAGTGAACTCTTCGGATATAAAAAAGGTGCCTTTACGGACGCTCGTGAAGACCGAAAAGGACGTTTTGAATCGGCTCATGGCGGTACTCTTTTTTTAGACGAAATTGGTAATATAACGCTCAGGCAACAAGCGCGTTTGCTTACTATTTTACAAAACCGACAGGTCACACCTTTAGGAGCCAATCAATCCATAGCTATTGATATTAGATTAATCTGCGCGACCAATGTATCCATAAGCGATTTAGCCGATGAAGAACGTTTCCGAAAGGATTTAATCTACCGCATCAATACCGTCGATATTATGATTCCGCCATTACGGGATCGCGGTACGGACATCACACTTCTTGCCCATTATTTTATCGATTATTATGCTGAAAAGTATGGCAAGAATACCTTTAACATGTCGTCATGCTTTATTCAAAAACTAAAAAAACATCATTTTAGTGGCAACGTGCGTGAACTCCAATATGCCTTGGAACGTGCCATTATTATGGCAGAGCACCAAACCTTGGAAGCTGAAGATTTAACCTTTTCCGCCATCGAGCAACCGCAGAGAATTACCAGTCAAAATGAAACCAATCTGGATGCGCTTGAAAGGAACACCATCCTTGCGGTCATTGAAAAAAACAATGGAAACATTTCTAAGTCGGCCAAGGAATTAGGGCTTACCCGTACCGCACTTTACCGTAGACTTCATAAATATGATCTATAAAAGCTACTTGTTTTCGCTTACACTTAGGGTTTTAGCATTACTCATTGCCTTAATCCTATTGGCTTTTGGAATTGTCAACTTACATACTTATGCTATTATTGGGGGCGCGATCCTCACAATAATTGCAATGTACAATCTCTATCAGTTTGCCATAAAACGCTTTTTGGAAGTGGACGATTTTTTAGAATCGGTAAAATACCGTGACTTTTCAAGGTGGTTTGTGGAAACCAAAGGGCCGCAGGATATCCGCCAACTTCACAAAGGTTTTAATCTGGTCAACAAAACCATCAAGGCAATCGATAATGAACGCCAGGCGCAATTTGTTTACCTTCAAAAAATATTGGAAATGGTCAATATTGGAATTATTGCCTATAATGTGGAAAGCGGCGATGTGCTTTGGGCGAATGACTCATTTTTAAAAACCTTAGATTTCCCTTCCTTCAAAAACATCAGTTTTATTGAAAAAAGAAGACCTAAACTCTATGACGAATTGTTTGAAACCTACCATTCCAATACGGCTTCAGTCACTTTGGAGATGCAACAGGAAACCATGAAAGTGCTTATTTCTGATACCGTTTTCGAAATGGAAGACCATTCGTTTAAGTTGATTGTACTTCAAAACATAGAGGAAACCTTGAATAGAAACGAAAGTGAAGCTTGGAAAAAATTATTGAGTGTGATGACCCACGAAATCATGAACAGCATTGCGCCCATAACGTCTTTGGCTGAAACACTTCAGAAAAATATTCAAGAGACCATAGAACAGCCCCAAACCGCGGATTTGGAATTAGAAGATATTAATGCCGGACTAAGCAGTATAAAAAGAAGAAGTGAAGGATTGATGAAGTTTGCACAAACTTATCGCAGTCTGAATAAAGTCACGCATGTCCATAAAACAAAAATTAAAGCCTCCCTTCTGTTCAGCAGCATAGACGAACTCTTAAAACCTTCCTTAGAAGATAAAAATGTGATCCTTAATTTTGATTTGAATGATCCCCATCTGACCTTTGAAATTGACTCTTACCTCATTGAGCAAGTGCTCATCAATCTTATTTTGAACGCTATTGATGCTACCAATACGGTTGCCAATCCTCAGATTCTAGTCTCTGCAAGTATCAGTCATAAAGGAACTGGGCAAATAAAAGTTAGGGATAACGGTACGGGCATCCCTGAGGAAATCATGGACAGTGTTTTTGTGCCTTTTTTCAGCACTAAAAAAACTGGAAGTGGTATTGGCCTGAGTCTTTGCAAGCAGATCATGTTATTGCACGGCGGTAAGATTCAACTGCAAAGTTCTGAAGCTAATGGAACGGTGGTGAATTTGCTTTTTTGATTTTTATCAAGATTTAAAATAAACTCAGATTTCGAAGTTATTAGTATTAGTAGTAGATTCTATTTTCTAATATTAAATAAGGTTTTTATAATTTGCTATCGAGCATAGATC
>JBARDR010000780.1:0-5037 GCA_049795335.1 Gelidibacter sp.
GTGTTGTTGGTTTTGGTCGTATTGGACGCGAAGTTGCCAAAATAGCTCTTGGTGTGGGAATGAAAGTCATTGCGAGCGATATGTTTGTTGATAAAGCAACCATTAAAGTTGATTTTTTCGATGGCCAGTTTGTGGATTTCGAAATTAATACTGTGCCGATGGAAGATATCCTTAAGCAATCAGATTTCATCACGTTACATGTACCGGCACAAGACGGCTACGTCATTGGCACCAAAGAATTTGATCAAATGAAAAATGGCGTGGGTATTGTAAATGCTGCTCGTGGTGGCGTCATTGATGAAGTTGCACTTGTACAGGCCCTGGAAAGTGGAAAAGTAGCTTTTGCTGGATTGGACACATTTGAAAGTGAGCCAATACCTGCCATTCAAGTATTAATGAATGGAAGAATATCTTTAACACCTCATATTGGCGCAGCGACTAATGAAGCCCAAGATCGCATTGGAACGGAATTAGCCTCTCAAATTATCAGTATTTTAAAATCTGAAAACGCTTAAAACTTATTAACATAAACCCTATAAAAATGCTTACAACTTCCAATGTTGTAAGCATTTTTTTGTACTTTAACTCATTGAACTATAAATCAATTATTTATGTCCGGAATATTAGATATTTTAAATAGCGACCTTGGAAAATCTTTGGTTAGCGGCGTTTCGGCTCAAACCCATCAGCCACAAGGCAAAACGCATGAAGTGTTATCAATGGCATTACCAGTTTTAATGACGGCCATGAAGCGCAACGCTTCTACCCCAGAAGGTGCTCAAGGCTTATTAAATGCAATAACAAATCAACATGACGGGAGCATTCTGAGTAACCTTAGCGGATTATTTAGTGGTGGCGTTGATGAAAGCGTTACCGCTGACGGTAGCAAAATTTTAGGTCATGTACTTGGTAGCAAACAAAGTAACGTAGAACAAGCGATCAGTCTGAAGTCTGGGATTGATGCCGGTTCTGTTGCCCAAATTTTAAAGGTTGCAGCTCCAATCTTAATGGGTCTATTGGGCAATCAAGCCAAACAACAAAATGTTAATAGTCCAGGTGGATTGGACGGGTTATTAGGCGGACTTTTAGGTGGAGCTTCTAAAAATAATCAACAAAGTTTCTTAGAGTCCATTCTAGATGCAGACAAAGACGGAAGCATCATTGATGATGTTGCTGGATTGTTTTTAGGAAGCGATAAAAAGAAAGGTGGAATTGGAGGCCTGCTGGGAGGTATATTTGGCGGAAAAAGTTAAGCTGTAAAAGCATTATTATAGCTCAGAAAAGTCATGCTCCTATAAGCATGGCTTTTTTTATTCTAATATATCAAAGAAGAAATTAGTAGTCAAAATTTTTGTAACTTATAGAGTAAATGAAAAATCATGAAATCAATTGCGACACTTGTATTACTAGGACTACTCGTTGTGTCCTGTAACAGTTCTAAATCTGCTATAAAGAAACCTTCAAACGCCCATACTGCAGTTCAAGATACAGTCAGAATAGCCAACGATTCGTTAGAATATGAAATCCTTATCATTGAACCAGGCTTCAACTCCTGGTTGGATTCTACAGCAAAACCTGAAGGATTTTATTCCCAAGACTTTCTAGAAAACCGAAATAGGATTTATGTCATGGAATGGAACCAAAGAGTGTTGCAACCCCAACGTTATAACCCCAATTTATATGAACTTCAAATAGATTACGATCCAAACATAAACTATGGTTACGAGGTCAATTATCAACTCTATAATTACTTCATCTACTTTCAGTTAACCTACAACCAGAGATTAGGAACTTTTGTTCCTCGTATTTAAAGGAAATTTGAAGTATCTTTGCACCGCAAAAATGTGTCATGGATAATTTTAAACAAAACTGGCAAATACAACGGAACTGGCAATTGCTTTTTCCTGTACTTGGTATTCTTATTTTAGGTTATTGCTCTTACAGACTCGCAGATGTTATTGTTGGCGCCATTAATTTATTTTTGGTTTTAATCGCGTCTGTTGTTATATTTTCATTGCTTCTTAAGCTCACTCTGTTTTCAATTAAAAAATTAGAGAGCAAATGGATTCTAGATTACAGATGGGAAATGTTTCGTGTATTTATTGTTTTTTCGATAACTGGCTCTTCTTCAGTTTTTGTTGGAAAACCCGTTATGGCACTCATCGGAATTACTAAAGACAACTTAAACACAGGTGTTTACTGGACTTTATATATTGTTGTTGGACTTCTCTTTTACCAAGTCTTATTGGTCTTTTTTGGATGGCTATTTGGCCAGTTCAAATTCTTCTGGGAGTTTGAAAAGAAATTGTTGAGTAGATTTGGATTTAAAAGGTTTTCAAATTAATGAATTTCTTAAGGCAACATATCGCATTTAGAATATTGACCCTCATTATTGTGGTGACACTTCTTTTGCCTTCTGCAGTGAAATTAATGCACATTTTTGAAAAACATCAACATGAAGTGTGTTATGGCGAAGCGGATTCGCATTTTCATACGTTAGATATTGATTGTGAATTTTATAAGTTCAAACTTAATATACCCTTTACCATTCCTGAAAAAGTTGACGTTTTAATCGCCTACACGGAGATTTTGACTGTTCCAACTAAAGATTATAGCTTTCTTAGCGAATATCAAAGACTTCACTTTTCACTTCGAGGTCCTCCTGCAATTAATTTAATCTAAATTATTCTGAAAATATTCAGAATCACTTTCTGAAATCGTTCAGATTCTCTTTCTGAAGAAATTCAGAGTCACTTTCTGAAGAAATTCAGATTTTATCTGTATTAAATTAATTCAAAACATGATTATGAAATATATATTGAATGTATTGCTGTTATTGACAATTTCGTCCACATACGGCCAAAACAACATAAAAGGGAGTGTCATAGACAAAAATTCTAAAGAACCTCTAATCTTCGCAAACATCTATTTGCCACAACTTGAAAAAGGGACAACCACTGACCTAGATGGGAAGTATAAGCTCTCTAATATTCCTAATGGCACGTACTCCGTCGTCGTTTCAATAATAGGTTATGAAACATTTTCGCAGAATGTTATTTTCCCAACCGCGACAAATCTAAACATCTCACTGATCCCATCGGCTATTGAAATGGAAGAAATTATCATTTCAACACCTTTTCATAAACTACAGAGTGAAAATGTGATGATGGTTGAACGAAAAACCATTGCTAATTTAAAGTCGAAAGGTGCTGTAACCTTAGATGATGGCCTCACATCAATTGCCGGTGTTGAAAGCATCACCACTGGAGTGAGTATTGGAAAACCTGTCATAAGAGGCTTAAGTTCCAATCGGGTTTTAGTGTACACACAAGGTGTACGATTAGAAAATCAGCAATTTGGTGATGAGCATGGCCTAGGATTGAGCGATGCTGGAATTGAAAGTATTGAAGTCATTAAAGGTCCTGCCTCCCTACTCTATGGCAGCGATGCGCTTGGCGGCGTGCTTTATTTAAACCCGGAAAGATTCGCCAATGTAAACAGCTCTAAAGCGGATGCGAGCTACAACTATTTCAGCAACACCAAAGGCTTTAACACCGATGCTGGCTATAAAGCTTCTGGCGAAAATTTTAAATTTTTATTCAGAGGAAGTCTTGCTGAGCATTCTGATTATAACACCGCAGATTATCGAGTAACCAACAGCCGATTCAGGGAACAGGATTTTAAAGCAGGTTTAGGGTATCAGAAATCCAATTTTAAAACTGAAGTGCGTTACAACGTCAATAATTCTAAACTTGGAATTCCTGATGAGATTGGCGAACAAACAACAGACAAGACGCCCTTATTGCCTTTTCAGGAGATTACCAATCATATCTTAAGTTCAAAATCGACCGTCTTTTTCAATGATTCGAGTTTAGATGTCAGTTTAGGATTGCTTTATAATGACCGTAAAGAATTTGAAGACCATCATCATCATCACGAACCTGACGATCACGGCGACCATGATGATGCAGATCACGACGATCATGAGGATTTGGAAGCAGCACTGCACATGAAATTAAAGACTTTTAATTACGATGTCAAATACAATCTGCCAACCCTTGGTAAATTTGAAACTATTTTTGGTGTTCAAGGAATGACCCAAAGCAATTCCAATTATGGAGAGGAACAATTAATTCCAAATGCTACAACCAACGATTTTGGATTTTTGGCAACCTCACACATTCATTTTGAAAATTCTGACATTCAAATTGGAGCACGTTTTGACCACAGAAAAATTGATGTGATTTCTGGTTTAAATAAAGATTTCTCCAGCTTTAATGGCGCGCTAGGATATAAAACAAAGATTGCTAAACTGATCACAACCAGAATTAATTTCGCTTCGGGGTATAGAGCTCCGAATTTGGCTGAACTTACTTCAGATGGCACTCATGAAGGGACCAACAGATATGAGATAGGAAATGAAAACCTGAAAAACGAACAAAATTTTCAAGTAGATTTGGCTTTGGAGTATAAAAATGAACATATTGAAGTTTTTGCCAATGCTTTTTATAATAAAGTGAATAATTATATTTTCATTTCGCCAAACGGAGAACTTATTGAAAACACGCCTGTTTATAATTATTTACAGGAAGATGCCAATTTGTATGGTGGCGAAATTGGATTGCACATCCACCCACATCCACTCGATTGGTTGCACTTTGAAAGCAGTTTTGAAACGGTTACTGGAAAGCAAAAAAATGACCGCTATCTTCCACTCATTCCTTCAAACTCCTTATCCAACACACTACGCGTTGAATTTGACACTAAGTCTATACAAAAAATTTATGCTTTTGTGAGACTCAACACTAATTTCAAACAATCTAATATCAGTGCGTTTGAAACCATAACAGATGGCTACAATTTGTTAGGTGCTGGTTTTGGAGGAACCATCAATCTATTCAAAAACGATCTCGACATTAGAGTTTCTGGAAGCAATTTGACGGATAAAAAGTATATTAATCACCTGTCCCGTTTAAAATCAGAAGGCATCTACAATATCGGACGCAATATCAGTTTAGGATTAACTTATAACTTATA
>JBARDR010000781.1:0-3004 GCA_049795335.1 Gelidibacter sp.
AAATATCTTGATGGGCATTTTCCAGATACTGCTTCAGAATGAAAAGGGAATAAGGAGTTTGAGTATGGCTCATTTCCCAAATGTTTTCATCATTTTCAATGCTGTGTAAAAAACTCAAATCTTCTGGTTCCAATGCACGCAGATAGGTGCGCCTACCTTTTAGAGTCTCCATAATATCTCGCCTTTAAAAACTTGAATGGCCGGACCAATCAACCAAATGTTCTTATATCCTTGTCCATCCTTCTCAAAAGACACGCGAAGCTTCCCTCCTTCGACATTTAAAGTGATCAGGTTTTTATCGGTCTCTCCAATATAATTCATGGCCAATGCAACCGCAGTTACGCCTGTGCCACAGGATAAGGTTTCATCCTCAACTCCGCGCTCATAAGTTCTGACCGTAAAAATGTCATCCGAAATTTTTGAAACGAAATTGACATTACTGCCAGTAGCATTATAAGGGGCACCATATCTAATTTTGGATCCAACTTCCTTTATATTAAGATGCTCCAAATCGTCTTCCATTTGCACATGATGTGGGGATCCTGTATTTAAAAACACATGCGAATCGAACCTTTCCAAGTGAGTCACATCTTGCATTTGAAGTTTAACCGTATTATTTTCTATTTGCGCATGATGCAATCCATCAAAGGCTTCAAAGCTTGTATGATTAACAATAATCCCCAGGAACTTGGCAAATGCCGCAATACAGCGTCCGCCATTCCCACACATGGAGCTTTGCTTACCATCAGCATTGAAATAAACCATTGTAAAATCTAGCGTGTCGTGGTTCTCAAGTAAAATTAATCCGTCGGCACCAATGCCAAAACGTCGGTCGCACAAGAATTTAATGTGTTTGGTATCATTTTTGTCAAAGGTTAAGTGACGATTATCAATCATCACGAAATCATTGCCCGTACCTTGATATTTATAGAATGTCTGTTTCATAGGTTTGGCAAATATAGGAAACTTGATGGGTTATTGTGATGTTAAACCAGCGTTAATGTTGGCGTTAAAAATCGTTAAAGGAACTGTTATAACTCAATAAAAAATTAAATTTAATCGTTAAACTATTGAGTTTATAACCTACATAATTTATAAACCTTTATTAATACGAATTAAAAATGAAAAAGATTTTAACCCTAACTTTAGCATCAGCTTTAGGCGGAGTCATGACGCTTTCCGCTTATAAAGTATTTATTGAAAAAAACACGGTCGCTCAAGTTTCCACTTCAAATTCGAGCATTCCTTATTTTAATGCAAGTCACACTCCGGCAAGTAATTATGGCACTTTGAATACACCAGACTTCACGGAAGTGGCAAATGACGCTGTACATGCTGTGGTGCACGTTAAAAACACCAGTATAAGTAGAGCACCGATGACCATGCAAGACCTATTTATGGGCCGAACCACCGAGCGTGCGCAGATTGGTACCGGAAGTGGCGTAATCATTTCACCAGATGGTTACATTATTACCAATAATCACGTTATTAATGGTTCGCAACAACTTTCCATCACCTTAAATGATAACCGAATTTATAATGCCAAACTTATTGGTACCGATGAAAAAACCGATATTGCATTGTTGAAGATTGATACAGAATCCGAATTGGCTTTTGCAACTTTTGGAGATTCTGATCAAGCTAAAGTTGGTGAATGGGTTTTGGCAGTAGGAAATCCGTTTAACCTAAACTCCACCGTAACTGCGGGGATCATTAGTGCAAAGTCCAGAGATTTATCTGGCATTAATGAACAATCCTTTATCCAAACGGATGCCGCTGTAAACTCAGGAAATTCTGGTGGCGCCTTGGTCAACACCCGTGGTGAATTGATTGGCATCAACACCGCTATTACCTCTCAAACCGGCTCCTATATTGGGTATTCATTTGCGGTTCCGAGCAATATCGCTAGAAAAGTAGTTGAAGACATTATGGAATTTGGCAATGTCCAAAACGGTATTTTAGGTGTGAGAGGCGGCGAGTTAAACAGCACTACTGCTGAAAAATTTGAAGTTAATACCACCCAAGGCTTTATTGTGAGTGATGTTGAAGAAAACTCAGGTGCAGCAAAAGCGGGAATCAAACAGGGCGATATTATTAAAAAAATTGACAATATTACCATTTCAAAATTCTCTGACTTAAGCGGATATTTGAGCACGAAACGCCCAGATGATGTGGTTAACTTGAATATTATAAGAAAAGGCGCTGAAAAAACAATTCCGGTAACCTTATCTAAAAGTGAAATAGCCACGATTGATTTTCTGAACATGCAATTAAGAAATATCCCTAGCGATATCAAAAAAAGCAGCAAAATCGAACATGGTGTTGTAGTCGTCAAAAATGAGAATTATGCACTTTATAAAAACTTGGGAATTAATAGAGGCTATGTGATAACCGAAATCAATGACCAACAAATCAAAAATGTGGATGATATCATGAAACTGAAACAAAAATTTGGCGACGATGAAAGAAACCTAAAGAAAATTTCCGTCATCAATAGTTCAGGACAAAAAGAGAGCTTTATCTTTAGATAATCGAGCACTTATTTAAACCTTTTTAACCCTTTAAGGCGAATCCGCTCTAGAGGGTTTTTTATTTTTCCTTAGCGCTACGAAAACGTTTGAAATATGTTACTTTTGCACTCCGAAACATCGGAAATAAACCAACATCAACCGGTTTGCTGAAGCAAACCTATTAAATCTAGACACAATGAGTTTGAACGGAACTTATGAAAACGAATTAGCTTTTCAAGCAGACAGACGAAGAGCAACAGTTGAATTTGTCAAAATAGTCAGTGATCTTTGGTATGATAAATCCATTGAACTTGTACTTTTCAGAAATCAATTAATTGACAAAAATGTTAGTGAGATTTTGAATTTGCATGAATATGCAGGTGAATTTGTTCAAAAACCAATTTCAATTTTTGATTCTGTAGAAATTGCCCAAGCCATTAAAACATTAGATGTGCCACCAGCCAAATTGGATATTGGCAAACTGACTTATGAGT
>JBARDR010000782.1:0-8700 GCA_049795335.1 Gelidibacter sp.
GTATTGTTAAAGACGATGCGGTCCTTATCGGAGATGCAGATGTTAAAAATGCAGTTTGGCAATTTGGTGTCGGATTTTCATTTTAACGACAAATGAAACACTATCAGTAGTATACAAACCGAAGTTAGTCGCTTCGGTTTTTTTATGCCGCTATAGCTCTTGAAACCTCAGGAAATACTTCGGTTTTCCTTTTTTTAAAGTAATAATAGGGCTATTTTTGCACCTTCAAATTTACTAAAAACTTAAATTAACAAAAATGAAAAAAGTAATGATTATGGCTGCAATTGCAGTTTTTGGATTATCAAATGTCAATGCACAAGAAGTTGAAACTTCTTATGGTTTTGAAGAAGGTGGGATTATTTTAGAAGGTGGTCTTGGTTTCAGCAGTACGAAAGATAAAAACACGGACACAAAGACTAATGGATTCACAATTAATCCTAAAGTTGGTTATTTTATCACTGAAGATTTTGCAGTTGGAGTAGAAGGATCTTTTGACTCTTCAACTACTGAAGTATTAGGAACTGATGTGCGCGATAATAAGTCGTTTGGTGCTGGAGTTTTTGCACGTTACTACTTTTTAGATTTAGGGAAGCGTTTCAAAACCTATACAGAACTTGGTTTAGGTTACGCATCAAGCAAAAATAAGATTGCTGATGTTAAAGCCGATGGTTTTGGTGCAGGTCTTAACTTGGGTATCAACTATTTCGTCACTGAAAATATTGCGATTTCATTTGGTCTTGCTGATGTATTGTCATATACATCTGCTAAAGTTGACGGTGGTAAAGCTGTTTCAGGTTTTAATGGAGACATCAACGTGTTCAACAACTTTTTTGACACTGCGCAATTTAGCTTGCTGTTTAAATTATAATATTAAACACATTCTTTTAATATCTAAAACCACCAATATCTTGGTGGTTTTTTTATGCGTTTATATTTTTATACTTTTATATCATGAAAAAACTGATTATTATTAATGGCCCAAACTTAAATTTATTGGGCACCCGAGAGCCCGATGTATACGGAAGTCTCTCTTTAGCTGGATTTTTAGATGAAATAAAAGCAAAATATCCTCAGGTTGAAATAGATCATTTCCAATCCAATATTGAAGGCGAACTGATTTCTAAAATTCAGGAAGTTGGTTTCAGTTATGATGGGATTATTTTGAATGCTGCTGCTTACACACATACATCTGTGGGGATTGGAGATGCGGTAAAAGCGATCACAACGCCGGTGGTTGAAGTCCATATTTCAAACACTTTTGCAAGAGAAGATTTTAGGCACCATTCCTACATTGCGGCAAATGCAAAAGGTGTGATCGTTGGATTTGGACTGCAGAGTTATGAACTGGCCATCCAGAGCTTTTTAACTACTTAAGTATGAATTTTGAAAGAATCATTTCGGCCCTTGTCCTTATAACATCTTCGTTTGTATTCAGTGCACAAACTGTTGATACTAGATTTGGAGTCAAAGGCGGCTTGAATAAGACTTTTTTTACGGTCGATCAGCAGAATTTAGGTGTTTATTCTACTTCAGAAACTGGATTTTATGGCGGGTCTTTTGTAGAATTCCCGATTGATGATTTTTTGCGTATTCAGCCTGAAGTTTTATATATTTCAGTTGGCGATTTCAATTTTTTGAATGTGCCCATTTATGCGAAATATGAAGTTGCTAATAAATGGCACTTAATGGCAGGGCCAAGTGTGAACTATTTTTTTGATTTTTACAATAACAAACTGAAGATTGGCGCTGATATTAGTTCAAGCTATGCACTCGCTCAGGCTTTGGATGTTCACGTTAAATTTGCCTTAGGTATTGATGAATTGGCACCAAATGGTTTGTTTTTTGGGTTGGGACTAAAGTTGTAGGAGTGATTTAAAAAGCAATCCCGACGGTAACTCCCCAAACAAATCCAAATTCGGTTTGGTTATTCACAATCGCCACTCCTGGCCCAACATAAGGATCCATAGTAAACACATTGGCTATTAGAAATTGATGACCGATAATACCATCGATCTTAAGACCAAAGGCGTTATCTTTACTCCTAATCTTTTACTGTTATTGGATTTGGCATAAATGGCCAGAATTCTTGGTCTGACATGAAAGCCTTTTGGAGCCAAATCAGCAAAATAATAACGGAATTGGATTGACAGCTCATAAGCATTGATGCTGGATTCTGATTCGAAACCTCGAAAGAAATCCGAGATCGGTCTTGATAACGCCTTTTTTTTCTTGAGACATCATACTGAACACAGACATCAGGAGTAAAATAAAAAGTAATTTTCTTCATATTTTCATAATAGGCAAAAAAAAGACGATTTCAGAAAGTGGAATCGTCTTATTATTTTAACTTCAAGCTTCAAGCTTCAAGCTTCGTGCTTCAAGCTTTCTTACAAATGAATCACTTCACCATAAGCGGCAGCAACTGCTTCCATGACCGCTTCACTCATCGTTGGATGCGGATGTACAGTTTTCAACACTTCATGTCCTGTAGTCTCTAATTTACGTCCTAAAACGGCTTCAGCAATCATGTCAGTTACGCCAGCACCAATCATGTGGCAGCCTAACCATTCGCCATATTTGGCATCAAAGATCACTTTTACAAAACCATCCGTAGCTCCAGCAGCACTGGCTTTTCCTGAAGCAGAGAAAGGGAATTTACCAACTTTGATATCGTAACCTTTTTCTTTGGCTTGTTTTTCGGTCATTCCAACGCTTGCAATTTCAGGAGTGGCATAGGTACATCCAGGGATGTTTCCATAGTCTAAAGCCTCAACATTCTGTCCTGCAATTTTTTCTACGCATAAGATGCCTTCTGCGGAAGCGACGTGCGCAAGCGCCTGTCCAGGTACAACATCACCAATAGCATAATAGCCTGGGATATTGGTCTGATAGAAATCGTTTACCAAAATTTTATCTCTGTCCACTGCAATGCCTACCTCTTCCAATCCAATATTTTCAATATTAGATTTGATACCTACAGCCGAAAGAATGATATCTGCTTCAAGAGTTTCTTCTCCTTTAGCAGTTTTGATAGTCGCAACCACACCTGCTCCAGAAGTATCTACTTTAGTAACTTCAGAAGAAGTCATGATATTGATACCAATTTTCTTAAACGATTTTTCCAATTGTTTTGAAACCTCTTCGTCTTCAACAGGTACCACGTTTGGTAAAAATTCAACAATGGTCACATCAGTTCCCATCGATTTATAGAAATAGGCAAACTCAACGCCAATGGCGCCAGATCCTACCACAATCATCTTTTTAGGTTGCTCTTTTAAAGTCATCGCTTCTCTATAGCCAATCACTTTTTTGCCATCTTGTTTTAAGCTTGGCAGTTCTCTTGATCGTGCGCCAGTTGCAATAATAATATGATCTGCACTATATTCCTTACCATCAACGTCAACTTTCTTTCCAGGTTTTAGTTTTCCAAAACCTTCAATGACGTCAATTTTATTTTTCTTAAGCAAAAAGTTAACACCTTTGCTCATGCCTCCAGCAACATCGCGGCTGCGTTTTACGACAGCTGTAAAATCTCTGTCCGCTTCTTTCACAGAAAGACCGTACTTTTCAGCATGTTTAAGATATTCGAAAACCTCTGCCGATTTCAACAAGGCTTTTGTTGGGATACAGCCCCAATTTAAACAAACCCCACCAAGACTTTCTTTTTCAATAATTGCAGTTTTGAAACCTAATTGTGATGCTCTAATAGCAGTAACGTAGCCACCAGGACCACTTCCAAGAACAATAATATCGTATTTACTCATGAGAATTTTTTAATCGTGATTATAAGCTACGAAGGTACAAAAAGTAAATTTTAAATAGCAAATTAGAAAAATCAAAAAGGTGAATAGTTTTTAGGTCCTGATTTTGGGCAGATGTTGGTTGTGAAGTTAAGAAATGGTAGAGGACTTGAAGTTTCCGTCTCCGCAAAGGCTATTGTCGAGAAACTTCAATTACGGCTTCGATATCACGTTCAATTTCATTCGGCATTTTTGCAATGACCGAGTTAAATACTGAAATCTCATTTAAATATTTTTCCGTTTAGGAATGGATAAAGAAACCCATTGGTCGCCTTTAAGCATTTTACCAACATAAGCCATTTGTCCAATATGGTAGGCGTAGTGCGCCAATTGTTTAATTAGGGCCTCCATTACCGGAAAGGATTCTTTTCGGATATATATGATTTTATTGAGATCCTCTTTTTTTAAGGGAAAAATCGCATCAAACACACAATTCCAACCTTTTTCCCAATGGGCCAAAAGGTCCTCTTTAGTAGTGTAGGAGGCTTCAAATTCCTGATCGCGTTGGCGCCATTCCTTTTCGCCATCTTCTGTCAAGAAATTTGTCGAACGGCTCAACATATTCCCAACCAAATGTTTTACAATAATTGAAATACTGTTGGAATCTTCATTGGGCTGATGGTTAATATTCTCAAATGAAAGTTGGGCCATAGTTTTCTCGCCCGCGTTTTTATAATGCTGAAACTGCTTTATAATTCCGGATAAGAGATTATTTTCCATCTTATGAAGTTAAAATAATAATAGCACTAAAACACAACAAATTCCAATTAAAAATGTGATCAATTGGAACTTGAAATACTGGAATTTATGCTTTTTTAGGAATAAACTCCAGCGCAACACCATTGATACAATGACGTTTTCCTGTGGTTGCTTTTGGTCCGTCATTAAAAACGTGACCTAAGTGTCCGCCACAAGTTGCACAATGTTCTTCTATACCCATGTAGCTGTTACCGCCTTTCTCAAATGCGACATTGCCTTCAATAACTCGGTCAAAACTTGGCCATCCTGTTCCTGAATCAAATTTGTTTTCACTTTTATAAAGTGGTGTTTTACAGGCTACGCAGACATAAATTCCGGGTTGAAAATTTTTATCTAACGGGCTGGAAAAGGCGCGCTCCGTTCCTGCGAGTCTTAAAACACGGTATTGTTCGGGGGTTAATTCAGCCTTCCATTCGGCATCTGATTTTGTGACTTTATATTCTTTATTTTGATCTGTTTTGCTGTCTCTTTTTTGGGCAGAACCATTGCAACTAAAGATAAGACTGAATAAAAGTATAAAAGGTAGTGATTTCATAATGACGTATATGTTGAATTAATGATAAGTCGAAAGGTCATATATTTCCTTTCTCATTTAAGTGTTAAGATAATCACGAGGATTTTAAAATGAATGCCTTGCGAATTCGTTTACGTAAATTTAGTACTTTAGAATTTTATTTTAAATTACATTAACACTTTTTAATACTCTTATACTTCATATATGACTAAAGTTATGCCTTGTAGTCGTTTTACCGATTTTGATATTAATCTGTTTTTGGCAGGAAAGCATTTCAGACTTTATAAAAAATTTGGATCTCATATTATGGAGCATGAGGGTGTTAAAGGCAGTTATTTTGCCGTTTGGGCTCCCAGTGCTAAAAAAGTTTCTGTGATTGGTGATTTTAATGATTGGAAGGAAAATGTACACGAACTCAAGGTAAGATGGGATAAAAGTGGGGTTTGGGAAGGTTTTATTCCCAATATAGGAAAGGGGAATATCTACAAATACAAAATAACAAGCCATCATAACAATATAAAAACAGAAAAGGCCGATCCTTATGCGCGTCGTTCGGAACATCCACCTCATACGGCATCAATTGTTTGGGAGGATGACTATATATGGAAGGATGAAGATTGGATGTCGAAACGCAAGATAAACAATGCGCTGGACGCACCACATTCTGTTTATGAAGTGCATTTGGGGTCTTGGAAACGTCATGAAACCGAAGACCGATTTATGTCTTATGTCGAGCTTGCCGATGATTTGGTGACTTACGTAAAAAAAATGAAATTTACCCATGTAGAACTGATGCCTATTATGGAATTTCCATATGACCCAAGTTGGGGTTATCAAATTACCGGTTATTTTGCGCCAACCTCACGTTTTGGTTATCCAGAGGAATTCAAATTTTTAGTGGACACGCTACATAAAAATGATATTGGCGTGCTTTTAGATTGGGTACCTTCACATTTTCCAGAAGATGCGCACGGATTAGGTTATTTTGATGGTTCCTGTTTGTATGAACATCCGGACAGACGTAAAGGCTATCATCACGATTGGAAAAGCTTAATCTTTAATTATGGACGTAATGAAGTAAAATCCTTTTTGATCAGTAATGCACTTTTTTGGTTGGATCAATATCATGCTGACGGATTGCGGGTAGATGCCGTGGCCTCTATGTTGTTTTTAGATTATTCCAGAAAGGACGGGGAGTGGGAGCCAAATGTACATTGTGGAAGAGAGAATTTGGATGCGGTTGCTTTTATTAAGGAGATGAATGAAGCGGTGTATGCCAATTATCCCGATGTCCAGAATATAGCCGAAGAATCTACTGCCTTTCCGATGGTTTCGCGACCAACATTTTCTGGCGGACTCGGTTTTGGAATGAAGTGGATGATGGGATGGATGCACGATACGCTTGAGTATTTCAGCAAACCACCAATTTACCGACAATACCATCAAAATGACCTGACATTTTCAATGACTTATGCGTTTTCTGAAAACTTTATGTTGCCCTTAAGTCATGACGAAGTCGTCTATGGCAAGCGCTCCATTTTAGGACGAATGCCCGGTGATGAATGGCAACGGTTTGCCAATTTAAGATTGTTGTACAGTTATATGTTTACGCATCCTGGAGGCAAGTTGCTTTTTATGGGCTGTGAATTTGGACAGAGCAACGAATGGAATTTCCGGCAAAGTTTGGATTGGCATTTGCTGGATTCCCAATACCATCAAGGCATTCAGAATCTGATCATAGATTTGAACAATTTCTATCGAACTGAGCCCGCCATGTATGAGCAACAGTTTTCCGGCGAAGGTTTTGAATGGATCGCCTATGATGATCATAAAAATTCAGTTTTGGTTTATATGAGGAAAGGGAATGATCCCAATGATGTCGTCATTGTGGCCTTTAATATGACACCTATGCCAATGAAGAATTATGGCATTGGCGTTCCTCATGAAGGAAAAATTGAAGAGATTTTCAATAGTGATGCCATAGCTTACAATGGTACCGGCGACTTTAAAAACAAAGTAGTTACAATCAAAAAAGTAGTATTTCACAATCGGGATTATTCCGCGGAAATTACTATTCCGCCATTGGGAATGGTCGCTTTTAAATATGTCGACATGATTCAACCATCCAAAAAAAAAATCGATTAAATCAGTAGAAAAAAAGGAGGTGAAAGTCATTAAAAAGTTGAATAACAAAGACGAGAAATTTAAGTCCGAACCGAAAAACCCATCAAGGAAAGGATAGGAAAAATACCGATGAAGCCAAAAATAAAATTCAATTAGTAAAGAAAACCCCAATATCAGGTCTTCCGAAAAACCAGTCAAAAAACTGTCCAATAAAAAATCAACAAGAACCACTACCAAATCGAGAGCACTTAAGATGATCACTAAGAAAGTTGACAAAAAACAGTAATGGTGATTTCAATTCCTCAATTACATAATAATCAAGCGTTATAGTTAATAAATTCTTTTAACTTAAGTTTTATATTTATGAACTTATGCGTTTTTTTGTGCGATTTAATAGCAGATTATGATTGTAAATACCGAATTAGAAAACAAAGGGAATTTATTTCCATCGAAAATAGTAGCTTATAAAAAAGATGTAGACACACTTTATTTTTCAACCGATAATGATGTGGTTCTTGAAATGACTATTTTAAGGGATAGTGTGATGCGTTTCAGATATACAACTACGGGCACATTTGAAAAGGATTTCTCTTATGCCATTACAAAATACGCTAGTAAAGGCTATAACTTTCTTGAAATTGAAGAAGAAGCAGAATCCTATAAAATTACGACTTCAAAACTCATCTGCCATGTTAGAAAAGACGATTTAAAAGTTCATCTTTTTGATGCTAAAGACCATAAGTTAATCAATGAAGATGAATTGGGCTTTCATTGGGAAGAAAGCTATGAATATGGTGGAAACATCGTGAAAATGAGTAAAATGTCTCATGATGGCGAAAGTTATTATGGGCTTGGAGACAAGCCTGTGGAGCTCAATTTGAAGGGTAAACGCTTTGAAAACTGGGTTACTGATAGTTACGCCTTCGGAAAAGGCGCCGATCCTGTCTATAAAGCCATTCCGTTTTACACGGGCTTGCATAATAAAAAAGCCTACGGAATTTTCTTTGACAACAGCTTCAGATCTTATTTTGATTTTTCTCAAGAAAGACGCAATGTGACCAGTTTCTGGGCGCAAGGTGGTGAAATGAATTATTATTTCATCTACGGGCCTCAAATGGAAGATGTAGTTGCTAATTATACGGATTTGACCGGTAAACCACACCAATTACCGCCATTATGGGCTTTAGGGTTCCATCAATGTAAGTGGAGTTATTATCCAGAATCTACCGTAAAAGAAATCACCCAGAAGTTTAGAGAATTAAAGATTCCTTGTGATGCCATTTATTTGGACATTGACTATATGGATGGCTTTAGATGTTTTACTTGGGATAAAAATAAATTTCCTGATCCGAAACGGATGGTCAAGGAATTATTGGATGATGGTTTTAAAACCGTCGTCATCATTGATCCAGGAATTAAGATCGATAAAGATTATTCTGTTTTTACCGAAGCTGTTGACAATGATTATTTCTGTAAACGCGCCGATGGCCCTTTTATGAAAGG